>CAMWPE010000011.1 GCA_947176055.1 uncultured Desulfovibrio sp. | reverse complement strand
GCCCCTCCCCGGAGGCTGTCGCGAAAATCGCCGCCCTCGCCGACGGCGGCGGCCTCCCCGCCCTGCGCGCGAGGCTTATGGAGATTGACGGGCAATACGCGGAAAAAGTTCATCCCAACGATAAAAATCGCCTGATCCGCGCGCTGGAAGTTTACGAGGCCACGGGAAAGACATTCAGCTGGTGGCATCGCAACTCCCCTGGTCGTCCCATGGCGACCGGGCGGCTTTTTGTCCTGCGCCTGCCCATGCCGGAACTGGAGCGGCGTCTTTACAATCGCGTCGACCAGATGCTCGCGCGCGGCGCGCTCCTCGAGGCGGAGGAAGCCTGGCGAAGATGTCCGGATGAATCGGCTCCCGCCTGGACGGGTATCGGTCCCAGGGAGATCGCGGATTATCGCGCCGGGCGCGTCGATCTGGCGACCTGCGTAGCCAGGTGGCGAGCCAATACCCGCGCTTACGCGAGAAGGCAGGCGACCTGGTTCCGGGGCAGGAGCGAGAGCGTGTGGATCGACGCCGGATATCCTGAAAAACTCCTTGATTCTTCGTTCCTTTCTCCTTTCTTATCCGGATAATATTTTGAGGCGCCTTGACGTAATCCTGCCTGTGAGCTAACCTGAATTTTATATATTTTTTATCCGCATGGGCGGAACGCGGCGATCGTTATATTTTGCGACGCTCGCGCGAGCTTCTGTTAAGCAAGGACAAAGCGCATGAGGAAAGGCAAATCACTGCTGTCTCTGGCGGCTATGGTCGCGGCGGCGGTCGTCTGTCTGCTGTATCAGGGAGCGGCGCGGGCCGATACCCTGGAACCGACGGACAGCGGCGCGCCATCCGCCATAGTTATCTTCCCCGTAGGCGAAAAGCCCAATCCGGCCGCCGCCGGCATGGCTCCCGTAGCCTATAACCATGTAATTCATGAAAAATGGATGAACAGGACCGGCAAGGAATGCATGGTCTGTCATCACACCGGCGATCCGGTGGCCTGCACCGAGTGCCACACTGTCGAAGGCAAGGCGGAAGGCAAGTTTTACACGCTCCAGCAGGTCATGCATACGCCGAAGGTGCGCCAGCGCAAGGAAAACACTCCCTCGAGCTGCGTCAGCTGTCATAAGGAGCAGACAAAGCAGCGCGACTGCGCGGGCTGTCATACCCAGCTTGTGCAAACCCGCGACGACGATCCCAACTGGTGTCGCGTCTGTCATACAATCACCCCGTCGATGACCAGGGCCCAGATGCAAAAAGGCATCGCCAATACCCTGTCGGCCCGCCAGAATGAAGTCCTGGCCACCGAAACAGCCCTGGCCCGGAAGCCCGTCTCCTACTGGTCGCCGCTCATGGCTCCCTATAAAGTTTCCATCGATTCCCTGAAGGGACAGTACGAAGCCGCGCTCTTCAATCACAGGCATCACGCGTTTTCCTTGGCCGACAGAATCTCGACCAACAGACTGGCCGGAGCTTTTCACACCAGCCAGGGCACCATGTGCGTAACCTGTCATCACAATAGCCCCGCTTCGACTACGCCCCCCAAATGTCTCAACTGTCACAGCGCCGACCTTAAACGGATGTCTCCCGGTCGTCCCGCGCTCATGGCCGCGTTCCACCTTCAGTGCATGAATTGTCACAAGGATATGAAGGTAGGGCGGCCGCGAAGCACGGATTGCGCGACTTGCCACAAGATTGCGCCTACGGCGGCCCGGACAACGCAGGGAGAATAAGTATGAATCGCAGGAAATTTCTCGCTTTTCTTGGCTCTTCCGGCGTAGTCTCGGCCCTGGCTTCGGTCAGGGTCGCGGAAGCCGCGCCGCATGTGTTTCCGTATAACGAAAACAGTTTCGGCGTGTTGCACGACACCACCCGTTGCATAGGTTGCAGACGCTGCGAGGCCGCCTGTCAGGCTGTAAACAATCTGCCAATGCCGGAGAAACCCTTTACGGATCTGGAAGTAACCAACGAAAGACGCCGGGTAACGGCCAAGGCCTGGACAGTCGTCAACAAATACGAAGTCAACGGCCAGCCTTTCTTCCGCAAATTGCAGTGTTTCCATTGCAACGATCCCGCCTGCGCCGCCGCGTGTTTTACCAAATGCTACACAAAGTTGCCCGACGGCGCCGTCGTCTATGACGGGAGCCAGTGCGTGGGTTGCCGTTACTGCATGGTCGCCTGTCCTTTCAATGTGCCGGGTTTCCAGTATAACCTAGCCTGGGATCCGCTGGTGCTGAAATGCACTTTCTGCGAACCCTTGCTTAAACAGGGCAAGTTGCCGGCTTGCGTGTCCGCCTGTCCGGTCGACGCCATCACCTTCGGCCGCAGAAGCGATCTCATCCGCGTAGCGCGCAGGCGCTTCGACGACCATCCCGGCAAATACATGAATTACATTTACGGCGAGCATGACGCCGGCGGCACGGCGTGGATGGTTTTGGCTCCGGCGGCCGGAGCCAATCCCGGACCTGTCGATAATCCGGACACAGCCTCGAAAGAGTTCAAGCAACTGGGCCTCGATACGCATCTGGGCAATCAGCCAATGGCCGAACTGACCTATGGCGCGCTGGGCGCTGTGCCCATGATCGTAGCCTTCTGGCCAGTGCTGTTTGGCGGGGCTTACGCCATCACCAAACGCCGCGAAGCCATCGCCAAAGCGTCCGTCGAAGAGGCCGCGAAGTCGGCTAAAGACGACATAACGGCGGCCATGGACGCGGCTATTCGCAAGATCGAAGAAACCGAAGGCCAGGCGGCGGCCGACAGGGCGCGCAGGGCCATGACCGAAGCCCTAAAGGCGCGCGAAAGCCAGGACAGGCAAGGGGAGGCGCATAATGGCTAAAACCCATGACATAGTCATTCCTACCAAGGACAAGTTATTTAATCTCGATCCTCTCTTGAGCCTCACCCCAGGCAATATCATTACCTGGATAATCCTGGGCGTGGGCTTTATCCTGACGATCATCCGCTTCACGGTCGGCATCGGCTCGGTCACCAATCTGGATGACTATCAGCCCTGGGGCCTCTGGATCGGCTTCGACCTGCTTTGCGGCGTCTGTCTCGCGGCAGGCGGCTATTTCACCACGGTCGGCGTCTATGTGATGGGCATGAAGCAGTTCCATTCCGCCGTCCGGCCGGCTGTTACCACAGCCTTCCTGGGCTACGCCTTTGTCGTGGTCGCCCTCCTTTATGACCTTGGCCATCCGCTCCGCCTGCCCTACATGTTCTTTTTCCCGGGAACCACGTCGGTGCTTTTCGAAGTAGGTCTCTGCGTAGCCACCTATCTCACAGTGCTGTTCGTCGAGTTTTCCATCGCGCCCATGGAATGGCTGTCCCAGAAATTCCCATGGATCCTGCGAATCAGAAAATGGGTCATCCGGATCACCATCCTGCTCACCATCTTTGGCGTAACCCTCTCCACCCTGCATCAGTCCTCCTTGGGCTCGCTCTACCTGATCGCGCCGGAGAAGTTGCATCCCCTATGGTATTCGCCTTTCATGCCCATGTTCTTCTTTGTAAGTTCCATGGCGGCCGGCGCGTCCATGGTCATTTTCGAAGGCCTCTTCGCCCATAAGGGAGTCCATCAATACATGGATTCCACGCATCTGAAAGAAGCCGACGGCGTCGTCCTGGGCTTTTCCCGGGCGGCTTCGTTCATTCTGTTCGCCTATTTCATGCTGAAGGTCATCGATGTCCTGGTGCAGGCCAACACCCATTGGCTGGACACCGGCTACGGCGCCTGGTGGATGCTGGAGATGTTCGGTTTTGTCCTCCTCCCCGCCCTGCTTTACGCCATTGGCGCGCGGACGGGCAACGTAACCCTTTGCCGTTACACCTCCGTTCTTACGGTCGCCGGCATTGTCCTGAACCGCTTTAATGTCTCGATGATCGCCTACAACTGGAATCTGCCTTCGGATCTGCGGTATTTCCCCAGTTTTTGGGAAATATGGATTTCCATTTTCGTAGTCACGATGATCGTCACGGTTTACCGCTTCATCGTCTATCATATGCCGGTGCTGTACGAACATCCCGACTTCAAGGGCGAAGAGCATTAATTCGCCGTCCGCGATCAGTTCATAAAGGAGCCAATATGGATTTCCCGACTTTTTACAGCTATTTCCTCTATACGAAAAACTGGGCGTATATCATGATGATAATCGTCCTGCCCCTCTATGTGTTTTACTGGAACCTCATCCTCTATTCGCCCCGGGATAAAAAGAAAAAGCGCTAGGCTTTGGCGACGGCGCGCGGACTCCGGAAATTCCGTCGCTGTCCGGCGGAAAAGGATCGCGCGCCGGTTTACGCGCCGCTAAAATCAAACTGGTTTGTCTAACGAATAAGGCGGGCTTTCGCCCGCCTTTCTCTTGCCTTGGCGCGAAGACGCGTTATTTACAGCATAGGTGGAGCGATTGAAGATAGCCGCCCGCTATGGCGGCTTCGCAACGCGAAGCGGAGCGCGCCAATACGCCCGCGAAAACGTCCCCAGGCGCCTTTACTCCGCCGTTAAGGGACATTTTCAAGCTAAACATGCTATAGGTCCGGCGCGATCTCCAAGAAATACGAGCGCGTCGATATAGCGCCCGCGATAAATCATTAAAAATTATTTACAGGATCAATCCCATGTGCCTCGCCATACCCGCAAGGATTATCGAACTTCTTCCCGCCGATATGGCAAAAGTGAGAATAGGCGAAAGCTCGACCTATTTGAGCGCTTCGACCATGCTGTTGCCGGAGCCGCCGACGCCCGGCGATTATGTCATCGTGCACGCAGGTTTTATCCTGCATAAACTCTCGCCGGAGGAAGCCGAGGACAGTCTCGCGGCCCTGCGCGAAATCGCCGAGGCGGTCTGTGGCGCCCAGGCGAATTTTTAGCGGCGCAAAAAGCCGGGCAGAGAGAAATAAAGGCCCGCGAGCGCGTTAAACAGCGAGCCTGGCAGATAGCTCGCGAGCCAGAACATTCGGTATTTTCGCGAAGCGGGGAGCCATGGCCGGATCAGTTCCCTGGCGCGGACGCCGTTTCCCTCTTTCCAGCTGGAGACGGCTTCCTGAAAGTCGGCGCGCCTGGTCAATATCTCCGCCGTATCTCCGTATTCCTCGTCAAAGCCCGGGTATAAGCGGCGAAATTTGGCCAGGATAAGCCGCGTTTCGGCGGCTATTTCCCCGAATCTGGCAAAAGTCGTATTGTTTCCATGCGCTCGCCAGACAGCCAGGGGCCTGTCGATGTAATCCAGCTCAAAATCCCGCGCCGTCCGGTAAAACACATCCGCTTCCTCGCAGACATTCAGCGACTCGTCGAACCACAGAGGCTGAATAGCCGCGGCGTCCTCGCGAATCTTCCTCAAAGCCTCCGCCGAAATCATCGCCGAGGACATGGAGATCCATTGATCACGCAAAAGCTCCGCGAAAACTTTGCCGCGCCTGGGCAGCGAGGTCTCAAAGAACCTGCCGACTGTCCGGTAGCCCCTTTTAATTTCCGTATCGCAACAAACAAGACCCAGCGCCGGATTTTTCCGGAAGAGGTCGACTTGCAGGGCGAGTTTTTCCGGAGCCCAAAGATCGTCGCAGTCGAGGAAGGCGATATATTTACCCCGCGCCTGGCTGATTGCCGAATTGCGGGCCGCGCCAAGGGATGTCTTTTCCTCGCTCCGGAAATAGCGCAATCCGGGACCAAAATTTTTGGCCAGCTCGCCGCTCCCGTCAGTTGACGCGTTGTCCCAGAAAACGATTTCATAGTCCCGGAAAGTTTGCTCGCGAACGGAGCGCAAGGCGTCAGGAAGCTCCGCGGCGCCGTTATGGCAATTCATTATCACTGAAACGAGCGGATCGCTCATTCTTCGGCCTTTTCCAGCTTCTTTTTTCTGAACACCCAGTATCTGGAGACCAGATACACAAAAACGGGAACCACGCAAACGGCGATCGTCATGGCTATGATATAATGCGCGCCAAACAGCGTCGCGATTGACACCACGCAGGAATTTAGTCCGAGCCCCGCCAACTGGGTAAAAGCGAATTTGCCGAGCATGACGAGGTGATTGCCGCTTGCCTTGAAAGTCCATAGCGCCTGCCCAGTGTAGGACACTGTGAAGCCAAGCAGGTAGGCGACGGTGTTGCCGACCATCGTATGCCATCGCAGGACGGAGACGAAGAGCAGGCCCAACAGAAAATAAATCGCTGTGGCGGCCAGACCGACGATGCCGAATCTCACCCTGCTGTCGCGCAGGAAATGCGACAATAGTTTCTTGCTGAAGTCCCAGCCCTCCATATAGAGATGAAACAGGAACCTGATAAGTTTTAGGACCATACGGAGCTTAAAGGTATTTTTCTATGATATAGCGGGGTCTGTGTCTTACTTCGGTAAAAATTTTCGCGATGTATTCGCCGATTATCGATAGACAGAACAATTGCGCGGATCCCAAAAACAGGACGACGATAACCAGGGAAGTCCAGCCCTGTATGACTTCGCCCATGATATATTTGTAGAGCGAGAGGCAACAAAGGCCAATGGCGAGCAGCGCGCACAAGAAACTTAAAAATCCGGCCATGCGCAAAGGCGCCGCGCTCGTGGAAGTAACGCCCTGCCAGGCCAGCGCTATCATCCGCGTCAGGGGATATTTGCTCTGGCCATGCTCGCGGGCCCGTCTTTTGTAATAGACCTTCGCGGACTTGAAGCCCATTACCGGAAAAAGCCCGCGCAAGTACAAATTGCGCTCGTCGAAAGATTCGAGCGCCTGAAGCGCCGCGCGACTGACCAGCCTGTAGTCGGCGTGATCGGGGATGACGTTGACGCCCAGCTTGCTCATAAGCGCGTAAAAAGCGCGCGCGGTCCATCTCTTGAATGGCGTGTCCGAGCTACGGTCGTCGCGAACCCCGTAGACAATTTCGCAACCTTCGCGATAGCGTTCGATCATCTCCCCGGCGACGCCGGGATCATCCTGCAGATCGGCGTCCATGCTAATGGCGCAGTCCGCGTTCCATTGTCGCGCCGCGTCCATTCCGGCCCAGACGGCGTTCTGGTGTCCCGCGTTTCCGGCGAATTTAACGCCGCGGCAAGAGGGATCCAGCTTATGCCGCTCCTCGATCAGCCGCCATGTGCCGTCTTTGCTGCCGTCATCCACGTAGCAAACGCCGCTCGCTGAGTCGACTTGTCCTCGAGCCTTTAATCCGGCCAGCAATTCTCCCAGCCGTTCCATGGTCGTAGGCAGGGTCTCTTCCTCGTTATAGCAGGGGATGACGAAAACAAGATTGGGGGCGGGCCGGAGCGTGTTCTGTTCCATGCTTAATTCAGGACATTTTTTATGGTTTCGCAGACGAACTCTACGTCTTCGTCCGTCAGACCGGGATGAAGGGGCAAGGTTATTAATTCCCCGTAAAGTTTTTCCGTATTGGGCAGACTTATCTCGCCGCCTCCAAAATAAGTCAGGAGATGGTTGGGTTTATAGTGCGTTCCGTAGGGGATGGCCGCCTTATCCAGAGCGTCAGCCACTTTTTTCCGCCAGCCGTCAAGAATCCGTACCGGCATGATGTGCGGGACAATATAGTCCTCCGGATCCGTCCTTAAAAGCCTGATCCCCCGATCCTGATCCAGATTCCTTTTATAAACTTCCCAAAGCCGCCTTCTGGCTGGTATGAATTCTTTTTCCAGGCGCTTGAGCTGGACGGAGCCGACCGCGGCCATGATATTGCTTAAATGATAACGCCAGCCCTGATTTTTTACGTCGGGATCCCAGGAACGCTCGCCCGCGAATCTTTTGGCCGTGTCGCCTTCGACGCCAAGGAGGCGGGCGTCGCCAATTAACCGGCTGTCCTCCTCCCGGAAAGAGACAACGCAACCGCCTTCGCCGCAGGTGATATTTTTAATTCCGTCAAAACTGAAACACACAAGATCGCCGAATGAGCCGATCTTGCGACCGCGCGAGCGACAACCGAAAGCGTGGGCCGCGTCGTCGATAACGCGCAAGCCGCGCTCGCGGGCGAATTCGTAAACTTTGTCTATTTTCCAAGGATTGCTCGCGTAATCCACGTGCATTACGGCGACGACATTGGGCGAGAGACGCTTCGCGGCGTCCTCCAAATCCAGCGTCCCGGTCTCCGTCAGGACATCGCAGGCTACAGGCTGGCAACCGCCCGCGGTAATGGCCTGAAAAGTGGAAACGAAAGTAAGGGACGGAACCAGAATCCGCGGCGGGCCGTCCATTTTATCCAGAACTCCGGATCTGGCGGCGTCGGTCCGGACAGCCTGAACGGCGAGATGAAGGGCGGCCGTTCCGGAATTGACGCTCGTTATTTGCCAGGGTTCGACGCCAAGATAAAGCGCGATCTCGCCCTCGAATCGCCGGGTAGTCTCCCCCATGCCCAGATAGCCGTCATCGACGATTACGCGACGGACAGCTTCGGCCTCCGCTTCGCCTACAATGGAACGGGAAAGACGCATGGACATCGTTGAACTCCGTTCGGGCTGATTGTCCTGATTGGGCGCGAACGTCGCGAGGACCGCGAGGCTCAATATAAAAGAGATCCCGGAATCGTTCCGGAGAGCCATTAAACGCCAATTTCAAGCGACCGTAACGCGCGACGCATAGCGGGGCAAAACGAAACCTCCCGCTCGCGAGCGCGGCTTCGTCCGGAGAAGATCTCCCCCATCCCGCTCTCTTTTATTAACTGTCTCCGGAGCTTTTTTCAATACCGCCGGGCAGCGGCTCAACCGTAGGCCAGAAGAGCGGGAACCTGCCAACGACGCTAATATTTAATACTTGCAAAATATCGCGTCCGGGATATATATTTACGGAATCCGATTTTTGCCGTACGGATCCGCTTGCCAATTCTATTGTCCTATATATTTTTAAAATCCTTAGCTTTGATTATTGGAGAAAGCCATGAAACGTTGTCTGTCCGTCTTCTTGTCCGTAGCTCTCGCGCTCGCTGTTCTGCCGGGTTGCGCCAGCAAATACGGCGAGAAAAGAACCGTCGTTAACTATTATCCGGCCTGTTACAGCCCCATTCAGGATTTGCGGGATCGCGAGCATGACGTGGCCAAAGGCGCGGCCGGCGGAGCCGTCGTGGGAGCTCTGGGCGGCGCCTTGATCGGCTTGCTGGCCAGCGGGGGCAAAGCTTCCGGCGCTCTGGCGGGCGCGGCCGCGGGCGGCATAGTCGGAGCCACGGCTGGCAGCATTTACGCGAGCAAGCAGAAAGAGCGCGATGACAATATCCGTCTGGCCAGCTATCTGCAGGATATGGACGGCGATATTTCAAATATGGATATCGACGCCGCCGCGGCCAGAACGTCTTTTAATTGCTACGAGGAAGCCTTCAAGAGACTGGTCGCCGATATTAAGGCCAAACGCGTCTCCGCCGAGGTCGCCAGCAAGAGATACGAGGAAATCAGGAACGGCGAGGAAGAGGCGGCGGCCATTTTCGCCGATCTCGTTGTCAGAAGCCAGGATTTGCGGAACCAGTACGAGCAGGCCTTCGTCCAGGAAGAGCAACAACTCGCGACTCCGCAAAAGGTCGCTCAGGGCAATCAGCGACAGAAAGTCGCCGCGTTGAAGAAAGCGCGGGCCAACACAAACAAATTCGCCTCTAAAAAGCAGCAGTACAGCACAGAAAAACAACAAATCAACAAGGTCACCGCCCAAAACAATCACGAGTACCTGGCCGCGATGAGCGAACTCGAAGGCCTTGGTTCGGAGCAAAAAACAATCAGGTCTTAATGATGGACGAAAACCGGACAAAAACAAAATCCGGCGGCGCGGGTCCGGCGCTGTTTTTAAGCGGCGTCCTGATCTGCGCCATCGCCTGGTGTTGCTGGCTAATCTGGTCGGCCAGCCGCGAAACGGCGGAGGCCAACGAGCGGAATTCCCGGGAAATCGAGGACTTGCGACGCGAGCGCGACGCTTTGAAGGATATCGAAGCCTTGCCTCCGTGCGAAATTGTTCCCGCGCTGGAAAAAGCGGGGCTAACGTCAATCGCGGCGTCCATTCCCGCGGCAGTCTCTCGGGCCGAGCGACCTCCGTCGGCCCCGGCCCAGACGCCCGTCGATTCCGGGTCATCCGGATCGTCGTCTTCGTCGGCTCCTCCGGCTTCGGAACCTGCCGTGTCGACGCCGGCGGTCCAGGCGCCATCCCCGGGCTCTCCCATGAGCGCGGACGATATCGAGAAGGCCTGCGTGTTTATTGTCAGCGCCAACAGGGCCGGACAATTATCCACAGGCAGCGGTTTTTTTGTCACGCCGGAATATGTGGCGACAAACAGGCATGTTGTCCAGAATAGCCGGGGCAAAATTCTTGTCACCAGCAAATCTCTGGGCAAACCGTTGCTTGGGTCGGTGGTCGCCATCGGCGAGGGACAGAATGAAGACTACGCCATTTTGCGGGTGACTTCTCAACCGGCGGCGAGTCTCCGGCCGCTCAACCTGTCGCAAACAGTTAAAAAGACTGAAAAGGTAGGCGCCTGGGGTTATCCCGATCTGGTGGGCAAAAATGATCCGCAATATCTCGCACTGCTTCGGCAAGGAAACATCAAGGCGGCTCCCGAACTGTCCTATAGCGAGGGCGTCATCAGCGCCGTCCTCGACCGGGAGCCGGAGACGATTGTTCACACCGCTCCCATCTCACCCGGCAACAGCGGCGGTCCGCTGGTCAACGCCGCGGGGGAAGTGGTGGGTATCAACACAATGATCACCCTCGACGAAGACAGTTACCGGCAGGCGTCTATTGCCCTCGCGGCCAGCGAATTAAAGAAATTCCTTGCCGAACACGGAATTAACGTAAATAATCAAGCGACTACGCGGGAATAGCCGTTCGCTTGACGCAGTCGCCAGTCCGCTTTCAGTCGCCGGAGCCGGCGCGGATCCGCCCCCCTTCCGGCCAAAGTCCGAAAAGCGGACATTATTTTTACATTTTTCTTTAAAAATTTTCCCGCGAGTTCTCCATGCCAGAAAATTTAATCGCCGTTACGCAAAAATCCTCCATGCAACCCCTGGCATTCCAGGGAATTATGGCCTATCAGTCCTTTCCCCAGATAAGGGAAATGTTGCGCCGGAAGTTTGACGACGATTACGCGTTGCTTTTTACAAAGCCGGTCGAGAATCCCGGCGACGGCAATATAGACTGGTACAGCCCCGTGCAGGGGCAGGCCCGAAAGCTCAAGGACTTGCCGAAGGACGAGGCCGACGCCATGTACGACAAAATGGCGTCCATGGCCAGGGAAATTCGCGACTACGCCGAGGAGTTAATCAAGACCGGCGAACCGTTGAAAATCACCCGCGGCAATATCCTCCGCCTGGCCCTCTCCTATCCAGATCCTGATTCCCTTTACGCGATTGGCGGTCAACCCGTGTTTGTGGGGTGGGGATTCGCGCCCGGAACTCCCGGCGCCGAGCCTCTGGATCTATTTAAATTAAAACCTCCGTCGGCTCCTAAAAAGCCCGACCCGGAGCCGGTTCCTGAACCGGAGCCGGAGCCCGCGCGAGCCGCTCCCGCCGCGGTCCCGGTTCGCGAGCCTTCTCCGGAAGAGACAGGAGCGAAGGTCGTCCCGGTCGCCAGACCTATGGGATGCTTTAGCTGGGTCCTTCCCTTCCTGCTTCTCTGTTGCCTTCTCTTTCTTCTTTTCTCGGGATTCGGGGAAATGGGGGCCTTGAGCGGCTATACCCTTTTCAAAACACCCGCGCCCGCCTGGCTGGAAAATAAATTGATTGGCTCCGGGGACGAAGCCGATAACTTGCGGTCCGAAATCGACGGCTACCGCAAAAGGATAGACGAAAAAGCCCGGTTATGCGTTCCGGAGAAACCGGCTCCGGTCGCCGAAACGCCCTCTCCGGTCGTCCAGGCCCCCGCGGAGGAGCTTGTCATACCAAAAGAGGCTACCAACGCCGACTTCCTCTCCGGACGCTGGCTATGCGAAACGGGACTTGCCAACGCCCGCACCAATCAGCCCGTGACTCTCGAGTTCTCCTTCGATAACGAGGGAAAAGGACGCGCGGTCACCATGGAAGACAACGATAGATGCGAGGGAGACGCCCTGGCCAGTATGCGGGATGGCATTCTTTACATAACGGTAAGCGAACAAAAATGCGCCAATTCCCGCTCGAGTTACACCGAACTTACCATCCGTTGCGAGGAAGGCGCCGGGGGCGTGGCTCTTTGCAAGGGATTGAACAAAGACGGCTCGCAATGGGACGCTGCCTTTAAAAAATACTGACGGAGCTCAAGCCCATGTTAACAATCAAAATCGCGCGCATTCTGTCCGTCGCGCCGACGTTCGCTGCCGTCGCGCTTTGCGCGTCGGCTTTAGTTTTCGCGGCGGACGGCTATAAAAATCTCGGCTCTCCCCCGGGATCAGCGGCCCTCGCGCCCCTTGCCCCCGGTCAGACTATTTATTTGCCGGACGGTCGCGGCACATCCATCGCTGAGGTTCTGCCGGATGGCAATTTCAAGACTCCCGAGGGATTTGTTATTTCTCCGCAAGGAGTGTTGCAAAACGGACCGGATCAAGGCGCGACCATCACGGTTACTCCCAATATTTCCGGCGCGGAAAACGCCATAAATATTAATATTCCGCCGGCGGTTCAGGGCTACGCGGGTCCGGACGGAGAAAAAACCGCGCTTCCCGATGACAAGGGCGCGGCCAAAACTCCGGATGCCGTCCTTGTTCCGGAAAAGGAAAAAGGAGTCGCGCCGGATGAGAAAGGAAAAAATCCGGACTTCGCCGTCGCTATTCCGACCGCTCCGGACGGAGCGAGGGATCCGGCCATGCCGGACAAGCCGGACGCCAAAAGCGAAGATCCCCAGGATCTCACACTGGCTCAAATGTTGCCTTTAACCCGCGCCGACGGATCAAAGCCGAAAGCCGCCGCTCCAAATCCCGGCGAAAAAAACGCGAAGCCGGCCCAGGCCCCCGAAAAGGACAAGGGCGCGAACAAGGGCGAAGGCGCGAGCCAGGGAAAAGGAGCCGGCAAAGGCGAAGGCCAGGGAAAAGGCGCCGCCCAGGCACCGAAAGCGGAAGCCAAACCTAAAGCCGGTCAGCCCATCCGTATTCCGGAATCGGCCATTAAATCAGGCAATTTAAGTTTTCTGGAGGGGTGCTGGGAAGGCACCAGGCCAGAATATATCTCCAAGCGCACTGTCAAGGAATGTTTCTGTTTTGGCAAGGACGGCAAAACGGGCAAGCGCAGAATCTACGACAGAACCTACGGCCGGACCTGCGTGGGACCCAGCAGGGCCAATCTATCTAAAAACGGCGTTCTTTCCGTAACGAGCGGCGGGATGCCCTGTTCCGACGGCGAAAAATGGGGCGGAGCCGAAATGCAATGCCGCAACAGCGGTCCCAAAACGCCCTGCTCGTGGATCTTTACGGACGCCGGAAACGGACGTCAGGCTTACGAAATTCCCTTCTTGCGCGTTAATTCTTGCGGGAGATAGGCGTTATGGAAATGCCGAGATATAAAAATCCCATCAGTCTTATACCCTTTGGTTTGCCGCAACTGCTCGATTACGAAACAGACCGGCAAATCCTTGGCGATATCTACTATAATTTTGAGGAAAAAGAAGGGAAGGCCGAAAACGGCGCTCGGGTAGTCCATCTTCACGCCTTCGCGATGAACGAGGACGGCGAATTTATCGATGAAATGGACGGCTCCGTAAACCGCGGCGGCGGTTATCCGATCGGCGGCGATCAAGCTATCGAGCCCTGGTTAAACCAATGGTTGCCCATTCCTTTTTTGCGGGCTCGCGAACAGTACTGGCCGGGCACCAAGGACCCGCGCTTCGAGCTGGGACCAACTAACTGGGCGAGAGCCCGCGTCGCGCCGCATCCGCAAGATCCCGGAAAACTCCGCCTTGTCATCGCCTTCGATATGAAGACGGAGACGAGAACGCCGGAGCAATA
Organism: uncultured Desulfovibrio sp.; assembly: GCA_947176055.1. Taxonomy (GTDB): domain Bacteria; phylum Desulfobacterota; class Desulfovibrionia; order Desulfovibrionales; family Desulfovibrionaceae; genus Desulfovibrio. The sequence continues at coordinate 7,495 of CAMWPE010000011.1, read as the reverse complement.
TCCCGCGCTTACCATGGAAGACGTGAACGCCAACGCCCGTTTCCGGCTCGCGTGGCGTTTCAGGGATAACGCCTGGTATATGGATCTGGCCTGGGTCGACGAATGGCTGAAGGAAATCTGGAAAGACTGGCGCGCCGCGAACAACTATCCTCCGGAAGAGGAGAATCAGTTCGAATATCTGGCTTCTTATCTCGTGTACCTGGCCATCCTCAATAAAATATGCGCCAATTGCGAAGTAAAGGTCATTCTGCCGGGTCAGTACAGCGCCATCGAAGTCGATTTGGTGCTGGATATAGGCAATTCCCGCACGACCGGGATGCTGGTCGAAACCCAGACGCAACAGGCCACTTCCCTGACCGACAGCTACCTGCTCCAATTGCGCGACATGTCCGCGCCGGAGAATGTCTACACTGATCCCTTCGAAACCAGGGTCGAATTTTCCGAGGTCGTGTTTGGCAATAGCGCCCTCGATATGCGCTCCGGCAGGAGGACTCCGGCGTTCTCCTGGCCTTCGCCGGTGCGTATGGGACCGGAAGCCAACAGACTGGCCAGACTTTCCCTTTGCGGCGAGGGCTCCACGGGGATGTCCAGCCCCAAGCGCTATCTCTGGGACGAGCGCGACTGGTTGAGGAGCTGGAGGTTTAATACCGGCACGGAGAAAGCTCCCTTCGTAACCCGCGGTCCCCTGGCCCAGGAGATTAATTCCAGCGGCACTCCCCTCGTCTGTCTACAGGAAGATCCGAGAGCCAGAACAAAAGCTTTCATGGCGCAGGAACAGGAAAGCGCCTTCGAATCGTACTTTACCCGCTCTTCCCTGATGATGTTCCTGTTTGTGGAGATTATCCAGCAGGCGCTTATGACAATCAATCAGCCCGGACAGCGGTGCCGGTCGGATCTGGATCAGGTGCCCCGCCGTCTCCGGCAAATCATTTTCACCGTTCCTCCGGGTATGCCCATGGCGGAACAGAAAATTTATGTTCGCTGGGCGGAATGGGCCGTTCGCGTCCTCTGGCTCGCACTGGGCTGGGAATCCTTTTATGTGGAAAATCCCAAAAATATTTCGGGGAAAAAAGATTACAGGACCAGTCCGCTCGTCCGTTGCGAATGGGACGAGGCCACCTGCACGCAACTTGTCTATATTTATAATGAAATAACGGGAAAATTTCAGGGCGACGCCCTCTTTTTCTGCGATACGGAGGGAGCGCGGCGCGACATAGGCTCCAAAAATAATGTCCCGTCCGTGCGCGTGGCGACGATTGATATCGGCGGTGGCACGACGGATCTCTCCATTACTACCTTCGAATTGGAGAAGGAATCCGGCTCGACTCCGCGCTTATTGCCGCATCCGGAGTTTCACGACGGATTTAATGTGGCCGGCGACGATATACTGCGCGATATAGTGGAAAATCACGTTTGCGCCGCCGTCGTCGACGCTCTTATGAAACTGGGTTTCCCGGATCGCGAGATGGTTTTGAAATCCCTCTTTGGTCGCGAACTCATGGACACGACCAAGGACGCCCGCGACCAGAGGGTGCAGTTCATAAGACAAATCGCCGTGCCCGTCGCGTTAAATCTCATGGAATTATACGAAAAGGCGGATCTGCGAAGCGGATCGGGCAAAATCAGTTTTACCCTGCGCGATTGCTTTCAGGCTCCTCCGGGACAAAAAACGGCGAAAAAAGACGAATCCGGGGGACCGGATCTGGACATCGCCAAAAACCCCTATCCGAGCCAGGCGGCGCTGGCCTATATCCCAAATTATTTGCGCTCCGCCATGCCGGGAACGGCTTTCGACGTTCTCGATACTCCCATCTCCATGAATCCCCGCGAACTCGATGGCACAGTCCGCAAAACACTGAAGCGCGTCTTTGAAAATATGTGCGAGGTCATTAATAAATACGATTGCGACGCGCTCCTGCTGACCGGCCGGCCCAGCAAATGGCCCGCGATTATTGATTCGATTAACGAACTGACTCCGGTCCCGCCCAGCCGCGTCATACCCATGATCGATTGCCGGATGGGCAGCTGGTATCCGTTTTCGGACGCCACGGGCCATATGACGGATCCAAAAACAACAGTGGTGGTGGGCGCGATCCTCTCAGCTCTCGCGGAAGGCTCCCTCGAAGGCTTCGCCTTCGAAACCCAACTGCTCAAACTGTCGTCCACAGCGCGTTACATTGGCATCATGGAACAAACCGGCCAGCTGAAAAAAGACAATCTCTGGTTCGAAGTAGATCCGGATGATCCTGACCCCAAGCCCCTGGAAAAAGAAATTATCTTCAATAACCCCATTCCCATCGGTTTCCGGCAACTGGACAACGAAAACTGGACGACCACGCGCTATTACTATCTGGATTGGGCGGGGGATGGCGCGAGAGGCAAAGATATCGCGAAAACGCCGCTTTCGGTCACCCTGCAACTCGAAGTCATAAGCCGCCGCAGGGACAAGGACAACAATCTCGCCGTGCACGAGGGCGAGTTTAGTATAAAAAGCGTCAAGGACGCCGCGGGTATGCCAAAGGGAACAAACATTCTCGAAGCCCGGCTCCAGACCTTGCCCCGCAACGAAGGCTTCTGGATGGACACCGGCGTAATCGTCGAATCCTGATAGAGTCTTGATCCGCGATTCGCGGGGATTCTCCACGCCTCCGGGAACCCGCGAAACCGGGCTCCGGTCGGCGCGAAGCGACTTCGAGCGGATGTCTTTTATAACGGAGAGAACATGAATTTGCCGGAATATTGCCAGAACCTCGCGGACGCCAGCGTCGAGGCGGCCGAATGGATTAATCGCAATCCCGAAGTTGTGAGAAATGAAAAAGAAAGTCTATTAAAAGATCTGCGTCGCGCTCGCCGCCTGTTCCGGAGTTGCCAGAAAGCGGCCGGACGCAAGATGTGCGCCGGCGTGTTCGGACCAAGTCAGGCGGGCAAGTCCTATCTTATATCCGCCCTGGCCAGAGGGCAAAACAACGAGCTGACGGCCAAATTCGGCGCCGAGGAACACGATTTCATCAGCGAAATCAATCCCGAAGGCGGCAAGGAATCGACCGGCCTTGTCACCCGTTTCACCCTGACCGAGCCCGCGAATCTGCCGGCCGGTTATCCTGTGCAGTTGCGTCTGCTCTCCGAAACGGATCTGGTAAAAATTATCGCCAATACCTATTACGCCGACTGCGAGCATAAGGAAGAGCCGCAAAGCGATATCGCCGCCGCGCTGGAACAACTCAAGAAAAAAGCGGGAAGCCCCAACGGCCGGATTGATCTGGACGCGATGGAGGATCTGCGCGAATACCTTTACAAGGATTTTCGCTCCAAGGCCCGCGTTCAGGAGCTTGAAAGATCCTATTGGGACCTAGCCATCGAGCTGGCCCCAAAGCTGAATCTGGAAGACCGCGCCAGACTGTACGCCCTCATCTGGGACGAGGCGGAGGAATTTACCCAGCTTTTGCTCCAGCTTTTGCGCGCTCTGGAAAAACTCGATTACGCCGAAGAATTATATTGCGCCATGGACTCCCTCACGCCCAGGGAAAAAAGCATTATCGATGTCGCCACTCTTAATGGGCTGGGCGCGGAGGACGGAGGCGAGGAACTAGCCGTCCAGACGCCCGCGGGCGTAAAAACTACTCTCCCCCGGCCTGTGGTCACAGCCCTGACCGCCGAGCTGACAATCGTGATTAAGGACAAGCCGGCCGATTATTTCGATTATACGGATCTGCTGGATTTCCCGGGGTACAGATCGCGCTTCAAAATCGATGATATTCGCCGGGAACTGAAAAAAGAGGGCATGCAAAAGGAATTTTTCCTGCGCGGCAAGGTCGCCTATCTTTTCCAGCGCTATTGCGCCGAGCGCGAGCTGAACTCCATGCTTTTGTGTATTGGTCCGGGCAACCAGGAAGTGCAGGATCTACCCGGCGTGATTAACGACTGGGTCTGCTCCACGCATGGCGAAAAACCGGAGGATCGCGTAAATAAAGCCATATCCCTGCTCTTTATCCTCACCAAGTTCGATATGGAATTCGAGGAAAAAAAGGGCGCTCCATCCGTTGAAACGCGCTGGGACACCCGCCTGCATGCTTCCCTGCTCGATTTCTTCGGCAAACAGCATGACTGGCCAAAACAGTGGACGCCGCAAAGGGGCTTCGATAATCTCTTCATGCTCCGCAATCCCAATTTTAAGTTTAAATCGGTGTTAACTTATCAGGGAGACAAAGAAACAGGCATACAAGCGGATAGCCTAAAACTTGTCGATGACCTTCGTTCCTCTTTTACGCGCAGCGAAACGGTAAAGGAGCATTTCAGCGATCCGGAAACCGCCTGGAACGAGGCGATGCGCCTCAACGACGGCGGCATTTCCCATATTCGCGAAAATTTAAGTCCCCTATGCGATCCGGCGATAAAACAACGACAATTATTGCAAAATATCGAGAGCAACCGGGAAGCGCTGGAAAGAAGACTCCAGGCCTTTTATCAATCCGACGATCGCGAGGAGCTTCGCAAACAAAAAATCCAGTTGATCGCCGCTCTGTTCACGCGCCTTAGCGCTCTCGACAAAAATTCGAGGCGGCTTTCCCATCTGATCAAGACCCTGGGCCTGCCGGAAGGATTCGTCGCGGATCTCCATGACGAGGCCATGCGTAGATACAGGGAGTTGAAGGAAGATGAAGCCAACATGGAAAATCTGGCCGGCCAGGAGAGCGCGGAACCTGTGGATATCGAGACAGTGGATCTGGGAGCTTTGCTGGGCGACGACGACGAGGAGATCGAAGCCTCCGCGACGGAAGGCGAAATCCCAGCCGCGACGGATGAAGCGGGATTTTTCGCCTCTTATATCGAAAGCAAGTGGGTAAAAAATCTACATGATATAGCAGCCGATCCGGCCATGCAGAAATATTTTGGCCTTGGGGAGAGAGAATTTTCGGCGCTGGCCAGCGAACTGGCCACAGGCGTCGAAAGAATGAAACTGCGCTCGTCCATGAGCGAGGAGTTCCGGAAGGCGGCGGGCTTCGCCGACTCGCGCAAGGCCGGAGTATTAAATAAACAGGCCGCCATCGCCACGCGCGCTTTTAATAACTATATAGACTGGCTAGGGTTTAATCCGCGCGAGCGTTCGGAAAAGGAGAGAACATTCGCGTTGCCCAACTCGAAACCGCAGACTGTGTTTTCGCCGCCGCCTCCGGTAGAGGGTTTGCCCGTTCTAGAACCGCGCGGCAAAAAAGGCGAGCTCCTCTATGTTAACCGCTGGACAAAAAACTGGCTTTCCTCTCTTGGCGCCCTGATAATGGACAATGTCGATTTCGATGGCAAACAGACAATAAATGTCGAGGAAAATAGACTGCTCGGAGTCTTGCTAAAAAAACTGCTGTCGCGTCAGGGCGAAATACCGGTCGCAAAAAAGCCGGAAAGTTCGCGGCAACCGGAGTCCGCCCGGGACAGCGGCGGCGAAACCGTGATATTCCGCGGGGAAGCGGCGGCGACGCCGCAAACTTTTAACCGCGAATGAAACTGACCCGACGAAAACATTTTCCGGGGATTTAATTTATTAAAGGATAACGGATGCTGGTAAGCTATCAGGACAACAAGGAAGCGGGAGCAGGGCACGGCTATCTCGTATTTTCGCAAGCCGCCTTTCCCGACGGACCCTGGCAAGCCGCGGTGCAAACCCCGTCCTCCCAGGAGTACCTGACTGGCAGAAGAGGCGCGTGGGCGGGGGACGAAATTTTTCTTCCCCTGGAAGGCGAGGTTGCGCCGGACGGCTCCATCAGGCTCAAGATCGGTCCGGAAATAGTCGACTCGCTTGGCATGACGGAGAAATACCGGGTAAAGCTGAAAGGCGCGGACGGGGGCAAACCGCTTACGGGCAGACTGGCGGTTACGGACATTACCTATAGTCCCGTAATGGCTCTGGATAACACCGCCAAAGCCGCCGAAACCCTGTCCAGGGAACCGGAGACACCCCCCGGACGTCCGGCTCCAAAACCCGCGCCGGAAATAATTTCCAGGGAACCGGAAAGGCCCGCGCCTCCGGAACCCTCCCCGTCAACCGAAGAAAGAAAAGAGGAGGAACGTCCGTCTCCCCCGCCGGGAGCGACTGAAGGGACGGAGGATGACGATTCATCCGGCAAAAAAAAGATTCTGGTCGCGGTCATCGTCGCGCTTTTCCTCATAGGAGCCGGCATAGGCGGCTATTTTCTCTATAAAAAGCTCTCCGGAGACGTGGCGCCTCCTGTAGCCGAAACGCCTCCGCCCGCCCCGGAAGCTCCCCCCGCGCCAGAAAGGCCTCAAGCGTCTGTGACGGATCAGGTCAACGCCTTTTTTGCCAAGGGCGACGGCGCGCCAAAACAGGCGATGGAACTGGCCCAGACTTTGTCGCCAGCTTCTCCCGCGGAACAGGACGCTTTGTACCGGTTATACAATTTCGCGGGCGAAAAGGGCGAGCCGTCTTCGCTTATCGTCTACGGAGCCTGTTTTGATCCTTCAAAGCCCCAATGGGGAAGCATAGGCAAGGACGGTTTTATAGCCTGGGAAATTTACGACAAGGCGAAACAGGCCAATGTGGCCGGAGCGGACGAGGCCATAACAAATCTTCAGAAATGGCTCGAGAACGCCGCCCGGGAGGGCGATACCGGCGCCGCCGGGACACTGCGCAAAATCGGACAACAAACGCGATAGGATAAAATATGAAAAATATTCTTAAAATCGGCGTCGCCCTCGCCGCGCTCCTATGCGCCGTCGGCGCCTGGGCCGAACAACCTCTTGTTCAGGATGGCAAAAAGAGCGTCTTCCAGCGACTGGTGACGCATCCCGGCGCGGCCCTCTATTCGGGACCCGAAGCCGGAGCCGCCAAAGTAAAGGATCTTCCTACTTTTTCCATGATGTATATTTATGGCGACGAGGGAGATCGCTTCCGCGTGGGCTCATCGACGGTAAAGTCCGACGGCTGGATCGATAAAAAACTCGCGACCGAATGGCCGCAGGCCATTACAATGGTCTTTACGGATCGCACTGGTCGCGATCCTGTGCTTTTCTTCCGCGATCACAAGGCCCTGGAGGATACCTGCCTGCTGGATGACGTCTCCGGAGCGGTGGCTAAATATCAAAAGCAGCTGGCGACGAACGAAGTTCCCGCGAAATTTCCCGTCATAGCTTCCGAGCCCATGGATAAGGCTGTGGCCCAGAAGAATTTTTATCTTCTGCCTGTGTTGTCCATCGACGATCAGTTTTATGAGAATCAGGGTCCAAGGCTTATCGAAGTAGCGTCCATAAATCCGGGAACAGGAGACGACAAAAACAGTCAGGCCGCGAGCTCGCCAAAAGGAAAAGACTCCGATTTCCGCACAGGATTTGTTTTTGTTATCGATACCACCATCTCCATGAAGCCCTATATCGATCAGACCGTCGAGCTCATTCGCAACCTCTATGACGAGCTGGAAAAAAACCCGAACGCCGATAAAATGGCTTTCGCGGTGGTAGCATTTAGAAGCAATACGGATCGTTCTCC
>CAMWPE010000010.1 GCA_947176055.1 uncultured Desulfovibrio sp. | reverse complement strand
GAATAGCGCCAGTCGGGGACCGTCGGCCTTATGATCGCAAGAGCAGACATTGATAGGCAGGCTCGCGCTGCTGCAATTGGCGTAATTCCGGAAAATCATCGGCACGCGCTTCTTGTCTACTTTCAATCGTCTCGCCAGCGTGTCCAGGATCATTTTATTGGGCTGATGGAGGAAAAGGATTTCTATATCGTCGAGCGTCAGTCCTTCCCTGTCCAGCAAACCCCGTATGCATTCGGGCGCGCTGGAAAGGCAGAATTCGGTGATCCTGTTTCCGTCCATCACCATGCCGTCCAGATCTCCGTCCATGGGCCTGTAACCGCTATTATAGTTGACCAGGGAGAGATCTGTGTCCGGAAAGCCAAGGGTATTAAAAGCTACCGGAGGCGCGTCCGCGTCAAACTCCAGCGCGAGCGCGCCCACGGCGTCACCCATAAGAACCGAATTGCCAATGTCGCCTTGCGGAATGGTTTTGCTGGCGGCGTCGCCGGACAAGATCAGAGCCCGACGGCAATTTTCCCCCATGAGCGCCGACGCCAGAAGCGCTCCGTGAATCATGCCGGGGCAACCGGAACTCACATCGGTGACAAAGCAGTTCTTGTCCACGCCAAGAGCGCCGCCGATGAGATAGCCTGTTGGGGGCGACAAAAAGTCCGGAGTCTGGGAAACAAAAAAAAGAGCGCCTAAACTTTGCGGATCCCAGTCAAGACTTTCCAGGATTTTTCTGGCCGCGCCCAAAGCCAAATCGCCGGTGTAGAGATGCGCCGGACAAGCGTATCTTTGCTCCAGACCCGCGAGGGCTGCGACGCGCTTCAAGGTAAAACGATCTTCCGGCGAAGACTTTTCCATGAGCTCGCGGATAGAGACCAGATTGTCGGGAACAGCGGCCAAAAAACCTTTCAGGGAGATATGATTGTATCTGGCGAACATTAAAGATCCTGTTCATGCGAAATCGCGCTCGGCGCGATTAATTACCGCGGTAAAACAATATCGCGGCGTCGCCTTAAGCGGCGCGAATCGGGGTAATCGCTTACGAACCCCGCGATGGAATCCGGTCGCCCCGCTCAATTTTTATTCAGCCGTTTATCTATTCCCTCCAGCCTTTCCCTGCAATGTTTGCCTATTAAAATCAGTTCCGTCAATATGTCTTTTTGCGCCTCTATTCCGACCGCGGCCGCGCGTATTCTTTCGGCCGCGTCCAGAATCGATTCGCCCGATTCTCTCCGCCCGGTTCCCGCGAAACTTTGCGAGCCGTCCCCCTCGCTCGAGCCGCCGGTCAAATCGCGCGCCAGGTTTAGCAAAGATTTTTCCTTGTCCTCCAGAAGGCGCGACTTGTATTCGCTTTCATTTTTTTCGCGCTCAAGGGCGCTTTTTAACTCGATCAATTCGTTTTCCATTTCCCCGATACGACGCTTATATTCGACATCCCTTTCCTCGGCCTCCGCTCGCGCGACGAGCAATTCTTCGGCCAGGCGCTCCCGTTCGGCCGAAACCTTTTTTAAACGCTCGCTCCTGTTTTCGTCGCGCAGGCGCAAAGCCAGAACCTCTCCCTCGAGACGGACAAGCTCGCTGTCCTGTGTGAAAAGAGACTGAATTGGCCTGGCCTGGACCGCCGCTCCCGGTATGCCGGGCGTCGCGTCCTGCTGACGCATTAAAAATTGTTTTCGCATATCGGCGACGCGCTTGCGCAAAAATCTGATTTCCGGATGATCGGAGGCGGCGGCGGAAATACTCCTGAAGCCGATGAGAAAGGGTGGGATGAATTCCGGTTCGGAAGACGCCATTAAAGCCAGAAGCGGACCGGGCGCGGTCTTTCTCTCCCCGGCGTCGCTTTTCGCGATCCATTCCGGCTGACCAGGTTTTTCGATGGGCGCGTCTTTTTTTTGCGCTTTGCCAAACAAATTAAACAGGGTCTTAACCTTCATATACTTATTCCTTTAATTGCGAAAAATAACGATTTCTTGAAACAGGGAGCTTACCGGAGCGAATTTTATATATTTTAATCGGCGCCGTCTTTCAAGAGCCTTTTAATTTTCGCCGCGCTCAAACTATATATTCAATAAATATTTTTTAATTTTTAACGCGTTGTCAGTCCCGCGTTCGCGAAGCGAAAGCGACGCGGCTCATTGAGGGAGCTAGGGGGGAATACTGGCCTCGCGAGCATAGCGCCGCGAGAGCGAAGCGCCGTTGTCGCCCGAAAAATATCGCCCCGTAATTTAAACAGAGCGTTTATTTTTTATCAAGATAAAAACGACGGATTAGCTCCCGGGCAACAAGTTGATAAAATCCAGAAAAGTTTCGTCTTTGTCGGCTTTTTGTCCATTATCCGCGCGGACGGATTGGACGCGCTCAAGGAAAACGCGCGACCAGGCCGGAGCTTCCGGATGCTCCGGCAAGCATTGCGACGCGGCGCGAACGGCCATATCCGCAGCGGAAAAACGCGGCGGCCGGCGCGGATGATTTTGTCGTCCGCGGAAAGCGTCGGACGAAAGCAGTCTGGCATGATCGACTATGGCCAAACGAATCCGGCCTATAAAGCGCGCGTCGAAATCGCGCTCCGCGCCAATGAGAAATAAAAATATTAGCGTCAACAATCTTTCGCCAACAGTATCTTCCCGCCAGTCGCCGGGAACCCATTCTCCCAAAAAATACTTGTCAAGCCAGCCGGAAATAAAACTTCTCGCGGCGCGCAAGGCCGCGGGGTTATTATTCAGATAACCGGCCAGTCCGCAAATCCGCGCGGAGGCTAAAGTGGTCTGAACCGGGACGCCGCCGAAGTCCTTACCCCCCGCCGGGACCGAAGCCAGACCGGCCGCTGGCATTATTCCTTCCCTGGCGTATTGTTCCCAATTTTCCAGCCAGGCCGGACAACCCAGTTTAAAATATTCCCTCAGCTCTTCAAGAAGAATCCCGGAGGAAGCGGATAACGGAGCTTTATTCATCATCATGTCGGAGGCGACGGCTGAATCTTTCTCGCGCCACACGCTTATTTCGCTTATTTCCAGCGACGCGCCCTCTTTCAATCCGCCAAAAACAAGCAGCCGGATATCATTGATAACTGTCTTGCGCCCTGCCCTGGCGCCCGGATTGTCCAGGCGGAAAATAATATCGTTCCTTCCTATGGATGCGACGGTCCATTGTCCGTCTTTCCAATTCCTGTTCCATACTTTATATTGAGCGTTGCTTTCCATCCAGCCGGCGAACCACCTCGCGCCGGTTCCCCAGCCGATTAACCGGAACCTGATCGTCGCGCCGTCCGCGGCGCTTCTGTTTGGCAACATTATTTTAGCGTAGTAATATTTAGCGGGTCTGGAAAATCCAATTTTTATCCCTTCCCCCGGGACGCGGGTCGCCAGACCATTTGTAATTATTTTTACGCGACCAGGCGTCTCTCCCAAATCGTAATGAAACAGTTTCGCGACGTTGCGCCCCGTTATTTCCGGAACAGGAGGGATCAACAAATCATACTGAAGCAACTCCCGCGCCGCGTATTCGTAGAAATCGGGCGTATAATGGAATGGCGCGCTCCCCCATTTATGAGCGGCGTCGGAAATCAAAGCCGAATCGGGATAGACGATAAAACGATCCGGAGGAATATCCCTGGCCGCTTCCCGGTATATTTTCGCCAGATACTCGTTATTGCGGGCCAGAATCTTTGGCGTGTAGTTTCCCATGGACGAGCCGTCGCTCGTCTTCGTAGCCCAGTAAGGAGCATTAATGACCAATTTGCGCAAGATATCGCGTTGAGCGCAAAATTTTATAAATTTTTTCCAGCTTTCCAGCCATAATTGAAAAGCTTCTTCGGTTCCCCATTTTACCAACTTATCCCCGGCCTTAAAACCGGATTCGATCAATTCCGCGCTGTAAGTAACCGTCCGGCCGTCCGGGTACCGGACCACCCCCAGTCTTTCGTCTATAAAATCAATCAGCAAAATGTCAAAATCAGTCTTTTCCAGCGCGGGAAGCAGTCGTTTTTTAAAATCCCTTATCACAGCGGATTTGCGAAAAACGCCTTTAATATTTTTTAATGGGACAGCGAGAAGCGAAGAGGGCGGCGCGAAAGCGGACGCGGCGGAGCATCTGGCAAAATACCCGACGCATTCGATATCCGCCGAACAGGGGTAATTGAACACATCGCGGCTTACGCAACTGCCCCAAATAAAAACTTTCAATCCCATTTCTCCCAATTTAATCCCGCCCTGTTCCGGAATCCGGGGGGGACCTCCGGACGAACGGGCGAGGTTTTACGGAGTTAAGTTTTTAATCCGGCTTCGCGAGTCTTATTTTTGTTCCAGGCGTTAAATTTTCGCCAGGCGTTATGAAAAAAAACGTATTCCGGAGAACCCGCGCTGGCTAAAGCGAAAAGGCGGCTGGCGCGTCCGAGCCAGGCTCAGGACGCGACGGAGCTATCCTCCGCGCTTCCGCGATGATCCGTATAGGACGCGAGCGCGTCAATGGCCTGTCTGGCCCGGCCAGCGTCGCGCTTTTCCAGCAACCGCTTTCCGGCTCGTCCCAAGGGCGACCGCCGCTATTAACAAGGCGAGATCCCTCGCGACGCCGCTTATGGAATACCTTGACGATTGTTTTCGCGAATGGAAGGCGTCGCTAGCGAGCAGACGGGCCGTATGAATAATCGCGATCCTGAGCCTGTTCATAAAATAAAAATCAAATCCGTTAAGGCAACCAAGGGAATACACGAATACAAGGGCGAGCGTCCGATCGGCGACCACCCGGCCATTCCAGTCTATGGAGTCAGTTTTTCCCCCGTAATATTTAGTAAGCCACGATTCGGCAAAGTCTCCGGCCGCGACAAGGGCGGCTGGATCCTGCTCCAGCCATGCTTTAATACCCGCGATAGTCGCGGGATACAGACTTGAATACGATTGGCTGTAAGGCAAATTTTCGATTGCCTCGTAGGGCGATCGTTCCCGAGGATCCCAGGGTATGTTTTTTCCGGAAACCGGCAACGACCCGTTCTCCTTAAAAGCCGCGTAGCGCTTTCGCCAATTTTTGTCGCCTTCCCGCTGAAAATCCGCTAGATATCCGGTCAGACGAGAAAATTTTTTCCCATGCTCGCGGACGCGCCGTCGCGGCGAGTCGGGCCGCGATTTCCACAAGTTTACCAGCGCGATCTCAATCGAGGCATCTTTTTCAAAACCTCCGGACACAAGGATCCTCAAGTCGCGTAGCTTTGAGCGTCTTTTTCCGCGCCGGGATTATCGAATGCGAAAAGGAGATCTTTTTTCGAGATCGAGAGCAGGCGTTTGGCTACATCCTCCAAATTTTAGCAGTTGATCCCATACTGACCGCCGGTTTTTGCCATGCGAGCCGCCAGGAATTATCGGGGCGCCACCCGGTCAAACGCATATTTACTGTGACGCCGTCAAAATCTTTTCCCGCCGGCAACACCAATCCGCGGGAATGATAAGGGGCGGGCCGATTAAAAACAAATTTTACTGGTTTATTCACCTCGACGGACGGATTTTCCAGACCCCGCGACGCGTTAAAGCGTCGCAAATCCGCAACGCTATAAGAAATGGAATACTCTACGCTTCTACCCAGGGCCGAACGGGAATCGCGCGCCAATTCTTTTAGAACTCCCGCTGTATACTCATAAAAAGCCGGAATATAATTATAGGGCGCCTGGCCGTATTTATGCGCGGACGCCGCGACGAGCGTTTCCCGGGGATATTCTATCGAGCGAATGGACGGGGACAAGGAGGCGACAGTCCCATTTAGACAAGCGAGAAAATCGTTTTGGAAATCGATATTTTTGCGGATCCTATCCGGAAAAACCGCCCCATTATCCAGACTGGTCGCCCAGAAAGGTTTCATTAAGATAATTTTATTCGTCAAGCCATATTTTTCTATAAAGCTCGCTAACCTTGCCCAGGCGTCGCGGAAAAGATCGATTTTCCGACCCGCGTCCAAAATAACGGTTCCGGGCGGCGGCCAGCTCGCCGCGGAGAGGGAGGGACTTAAAGTAATGTATCGGCCTTTTTCCGGTTCGGCCAAATTGGGTCTCTCGCCGATAAAATCGACGAGGAGAGCGTCATAATCGTTCTTAACCAGGTCTTTTAACAAAAGTTTTTTCGCGTCGTACTGTATCTGATCCTTTATGGACGAAGAAAGGCCTTCGCGCGATATCAAAGGCTTCTCGAGGGGCGTGGACATAGCCGAAGCCACAGAATCGCAAACGACCATCCTTGATCGAATCATGCCTTTCGACGCCGGCGTCCGCGACGCTTCGACCAAAACGGCGCTTTCCCATGTAAAAACATGAGGGTAGGAAGGCGGCGCCCAGTCGCAGGGCTTCATTGGATAAGATTTAATTCCTGATCGGTAATCTTTTGCGCCTCCAGCTGGGAGACGGCCCGCGCGGCCGCGGCTTCGCTCATATTTAAATAAGCTTCCGGATTGTCGACAAGGAAACCTATTCCTTCGGCCATGGCGGTCGTATCGTCGGGAGGCGCGATAATGGCGCAACTCTCATCGACGAACTCTGGAATTGCCGCTACGCGATTCGTTACCGGAACCAGGCCGGAAGCCATGGCCTCGCCTCGGGAGACCCCCTGCGAATCCCATAAGGTAGGACAAATAAAGACGCCGTGCCCTCGATGGAGCGACGCGATTTCCGCCTGCGGAACGTAGCCTTGCCTGAGAGTGACATTGGTATATTGTCGCAAAGAAGCCGTCGCTTCCTCGTAAAACGCGCCGTCGCCCACAATCGTGATTCTGAACCTGCCAAAATCCGGTCTTTCCGCAAGTTTTGAGACAATGGGCGCGATCATGTGAGGTCCGTATTTGCGGGACGAGAATGGAGAGATCATCAACAGGCGGTAACGATCAGCGGCGGTCTTCGGGGAATACCGGAAAATTCCCGTATCGATGGGATTATGAATAACGCTGTATTTGGAAGCGGGGATATCGACCCCGTAATCTTCCATTACTTCTTCGGCCATATAGCGAGACACAAACACCAGGCGCGTTTTCTCCGGTATATTCTCAAAAAATTCGCTCCAGAATTGGCGCCTCGCCTCTCCTTCCGCCTTCGCTCGCTCCAGATCCTCCGGCGTAAAGATATTGAAGACGCGTCGCGTCCAGGGTTGCACGTCCGAGCCGTGCAACCAGATTGTAATTTTGATCCTGTCCGCGAAATCTTTCAAAACGGCCCACATTTGAGGCGTCAGGAAGTGAACGGCCACGCTCTTTATTTTTCCCGATTCCAACAGGATGCGCAAAGCCTTCGCGCCGGATCGCAAAATATCTATTCCTTCGAACTCGTCGAAGTTAAACTCCTCGCGATACGGATTGTATTGAAATACTCCGCAATTGAGGCCGCGATCCTTGTATAATCTCACGCGACTATGCACAAACGCGTTGCGATAGAGATTATCGTAGGCGGGATACACGTTGGTCAAAACCAGATGCGACCAATCCGCGATTATGGAATGGGGCACCGGGTTCACATGGGAAAAATAAAGACCTTTTATTTCAGCCTCTCCCGGTCCTTTTACGCGCAGGGCAATCGATATCTTGTCCGCGCCTTCGGGAGCTTCGAGAATAACATTGCGCCTGGCCGCCAAGGCGCCTCCGCTCAATTGCTCGCCATTCGCGTCCAGTATCGAATAACCAAGCATTACGTCGGCTCCGGGACCTGTATGCAGAAGGAAACGCATTTTATTATCGCCGCCCTTTAACAGATCCTTTACAGAATAAGGATTTATCGCGGTTTTGTATTCCACTTTGCCGGGAGGCAATGTGGAAGTGAGCACGATCGCTCCCTTATCCTTTTCGGTAACAAAAACGCGGCTCGCTTTTCTAAATCTCGAAAATTCCCGCAACAAAGCTTCCCCAAAAAGATTCAGCCCGTCGTCGACGGGGTTGCCCTCCGGCGGCATGAGCATACTTCGTTTCTGCAGATCCCTCATCGAAATACCCGTATCGACATCCGGAAGATCGCCTAAATCCGCGAGAACTTCGTCCGGCGCGTCGCCCGCTTCATGGCAATAATTAAAAGGATCAATGGAAAGGCACCTGCCGCGCGTTATGGCGGCGGGAAGTTCGCCGGCGGTCAAACCGCTCTGACGAACCCGCTCCGGATGGATAAGAGCCCGTTTTACGGGCAGGCTATCCTGCCACCGATATACTTTTGATTTGTCGCTCTGACGCAATTCCCCCTTTTCCAGAATGAAATAGGAACCTTTTCCGACGGCGTCAAAATCCGCGTACCTGGAGGCGAGGGCGAGATCCAGAAGATAATTGGGTCCGTACCAATCCGAGGCGCTAAAAACAGCTATCCACGCGGACACGCCGAAAAACAGCTCCGAAGCGGGCGCGTTCGCGACAAGCTCCACATTATCCGGCAAAGGACGCTCAACTTTCAAATCGTCTGGAACAACGAGAAGCAATTTTTTATTTTCGTATTCCTGCCTTTCAAAATTAGCGAGGATTTTGTCAATTCGCCGCGGATCTTCCGCGATTCCGACAACGAGAATCGGAGGCAATGGCGAAGGAATTTCCGTATCCGCCATGAAACATAAGATCGATGCGAGGCGATCGACGTAGAGATTTTCGCGCATTGCCTTGCGCAAACCCATAAGCTTTAACCTGTCCTCGCCAAAAGGCCGCGAAGCGAGGAAATCGAGCTTGCGTCTGGCGAGTTTTCCGTCGTTGGCCGCGATTACCAGATCCTTGAAAATATTATGTAACCCGCGCGCGTAATTGCTGATTATCAGGGTGTTGCAGGCGAGCAATTCGAAGACGCGACGCGCTATATGAGTCTGGGAAATCGTGCCGGAATTCATATTCAGGGCGTATCTGTAGCCCTTATAAGCCCGATCTATTTCGGTGTATGGCAACTTGCCCTTGATAATGGGACGATATCTCTCCGGGAACATATAATCGGGATCAGTCTGGCCCTGTTGCCTGTCGTAAATATCGACCGGCAGGGATGAAGAGAGACTGTCAACCAGACTGTCAAAGACCGCGCAACGATGCGGAAAACGACGATAATAACTACCCGCGAAACAAAGTCCCGGCTTGCGTTCATACTTTTCTATGGGATTGAACAGCCGCGGCTGCACGCCCATAGGCAGGAAAAAGGCGTTGTCCCGTCCCGTTTCGGCCTTATACCATGGCACGCAGTCCATATCGTAGGTCGCGACGAAGTCGAACAGCACCGCGATATTGATGAAGGTGCTAAAATGCGCTCCATCCTCTTTATTCCAGAAAAATGTCGGAATTTTATGCTCGCGGCAGTACCAGAGGATCGAGAGCAATTCGTCGGGAAGTTTGCTGACGGTATTGAACCACTTCTCGTCCTTACCTCTCCAGGCCGACTCCACAAACAGCATTTCGGGCCGGAAATCCTCCAGCTCCTTCAGATAATTATCCGGCGTAAGCTGCGTCATTTTCGCCTCGCCGGAATAACAATTCCAGGTGAAATCATCCATGATGGTCGCGACGCGCAGATTCTTCATGCGACTTTCCAGAGCGTCCCAACCCCTGCTGGCGCAAACCCGGATTTCCTCAAGAATGGGAAATTCCCGCGGATCCCGCGCCTGCCGCAACTCCCTGATCTTGTAGGCCCTGTCCGAACCGAATGCCACCGCCGGCTCGCCTGGAGTCTCTTCCATCCCCGGCGCGACGGTCAGTTTTTTTAAGGACACAAGTCCTTCTCCCGAAAAACGGAAGGCTATCTTGAATTCGGAGGCCGCTTCGGAAAACTCATGGGAGAAACTCATCCTGCCCGGGGACAGGATATAATGATTTTTCGCGCACTCCTCCGAATTGAAATACTCGAATACCCAGACTATCAAATTGGGACTCGTATAGGCCGCGTCCAGCTTAAATATAAAGGTCCGCGTCGGACTGTCCGGCGGAATGGGAATAATATCCCGTTGTTGCGCGTAAATGACCCTGGTGTCCAGATTGTAATAGAGGAGGTTGCCCGCGCTGACCACATTCTGATCATCCTTGACCAGGAGGGTTAATTCTCTCTCCTTCAATCCGTCCGAATAAGCGAGACAGAGATTCTGGTTGCGCCACTTTTTTCCCTCTTCGGTGACGGCGTTAATGATTTTGCCTATGGAGTCCAGCTGACGTTGTTTATATCCTGACGACATTTAATCAAGCTCCGTCGTAAATACCGATGATTCCGCCGACGCGTTTTCGTCGGTCTTTCTTTCGCGCCAGAATCGGCTTCCCCTGCTTCGCGCCGCGCCCAAAGGCGAGCTGTCGTATAAATCTTTTAATAAAACGCGAGTCGCGCCGGAAGCCGCGGAATATTCCGCCATATCCTCGATAAAGTTTCTTATTCCTTTTCCAGACCAGGCCGCGGCGTCAAGATCCTCCCGGGATAACGAGGAATAACGCTCCCTGGAGAGACTATCCTTGAAAGATCTCGTCCATTTAAAATCAGGAGTATTGAGCGCTAAATGCATGGGATGACAGTTTATTACTTTTAAACCCGGCTTACGGAAGGTCCTCAATCCCAATTCGCCAAAGTCCAGAGGAAAATTGTGCCAAAGATACGCCCCATCCTCCCAGCATACCGGAAAAGATAGAATGCCCGCGCGGTTTATATGCGGGGGCAAAACATCCATCATCGATATTTCGTTGGAATCGAAAAGGATACCTCTTGGAATCAATAACTCGTATATATCGTTGTCGCTAAACCAGCGATGACAACGCATTGTCACGGCGTCGGGAAGTAAGTTAAATAAATAATCCACAACTTCCTGAAGCGTCGCTCCCTGACTGCTATCCGACAAAAAGTTGGGATGAATGCCGAGATGAACAAGGGGATTATTTTTATATTTTTCCAGCAAGGGGGAGGGATGAGTGCAATAAACGGTCAACGGAATGTCGCGATCCAGAAAAAAACCGACGGCTGATTCCGTCGCTATGTCCGACGCCCAGTCAATATCCATGGTAAAGGCGAAGATATGGCTTTCGGAGATGTCCTTTTTCCAGTTTTCCATATCATCGAGCAAAGCGAGCACGTCTTTCAGCATAGTTCGCGGACCTTGTCGCGCGTCAGAAAAATTTAAATATGAAAAAAACCGGCCAGAATTGGTCTCCGCTCTCTTCGCGCATATCGAAAACCAGGGAGCGGGAGTCCGTATCGCCGATCGCCGAAGTCGCGAAGGTTCCAACGCGCCGCGAAAACGACCGAGGAAAGGAACTTTCGCGAAAAAAATATTGATACGCTTTTTTATTTATAAATTATATTTTCCTATTCGTCTTGTCAAGCCGCGAGATCCCGCGCGATTGCAAGCTGGAAAGGCCGCGTCGCGTGCCGGCCGGGGAAAAGACTTCGCGCGATTAAAAGCGGGGACGCGGAGCGATTCCCGGTCGTTTCGCGTCCGCGTCCCCGATATATCAGTAATAAACGAATTCCCGGAAAATTACAGGGCCTTGACGACGAATTCGTACACGTCCGCCGGCGTCTTGAATTCCGAAAGTTCCGCGAGGGGCAAAGAAAGACCGTATTTTTCATCAAGAGCCATGGAAAGCATTAAAACTCCGGTCGAATCAAAGACCTGGTCGGGAATAGGCTGATCCATCGCCAGAGGCTCGTCGGTGTACATCAAAGCTTCGCCAAGAAAAGTAAGAAATTCTTCTTTTGTAGGTTTTTCCATATTATCCTCGCGCAAAAATTAATAATTATAAAAAGCGCTCCGGCGGTCTGGCAAATTCCCCAAGCCGCGGCGGCTATGCGAAAATTTGCAAAACGCTTCCTGAATACGGCGGGTCCGGGCAGGAATAATCGCGAACGGAAACGCTATTAAGTCCGGATTCCTCGCGATGACTCGCTTTGGAGCGGCGACAATTTAGTTACGGTCAGAAATTATAAAGCGCTCAATAATTATTGTCAAATATTCGCTCGGGAATAGCCGGATCGCGGGTCGACCGGGCAGGAGCTGGATGATCTATTCCGCCTGGCCGATCGCGTTATAGTCCGGAAAATCTCTCATTCCCTATATCATACATATAGTTATTGAAGAAAAGGACGCTGTTTTCGTAAAAATGACAAGCGGGACGCTTGTCCAGAAAAAAAGTTGAGATTACGAGGGCGTCTCGACCTTCCGCGGACAGTGACGCGCAATAATTGGGCGTGAGCGAGCGATAACTTTCGCTGATAAATCCCTGCGTCGGCGCTTCCTCCCTGCCTTTGATCAGCTCAATGCCAAAGGGCCGATCGGCGAAGAGCGCGGCGTAAACCGCCGCTCCGTCTGGCAGGATAAGCTCTATTTCGCCGTCGTCTATTATCCGCGCGTCGGCTCCGGGAGGAAAATGCCAATTCGCCGCGTAACGATTGGAATACGGGGATTTTAATTTATCGATGACGACAAGAAATTTGCCGGGCTCGAATATAAGCGTTCTTTTATGCGCGACATTAAAACGCGGAGCCGTCATTTCTCCCGCGAGGAAGTAAACGCCATTTCTTGCGAAAACGGATTTGATATAGTTCCCGGATGGAGGATTTGTCGCCGGCGCGGAGCCTATAAAGGTGTCGCGCCCGTTGATCTCGATAGTGTTGTGCGCTCTTGTCGAAACTACATAGGCGCGTTTGGGAGAATGCTGGTAGGCGTATTTGCCCGCGTCGCATAAAATATCCTGTCCTTCATGCCAATAAATTGATAAATCGTCTGAATGTTTGTGGATTTTGGAATTGCTCGCTCCCATAAACAAGAGATAGGAAGATTTGGCGGGATTGTTGGATCTAATAAGGCGGACGATGGCGTAGCCGGATTTATTAAAGACGCCGCTGTCGGATGGCGGCGGCAGGGGCGCCCTGGAGAGAAGTTTCGCGTCGGTGTCGCCGATGGGGGCGAGTTTACGCCAACCTACATGCATCCAGTCCAGGGCTTCGCGGGCCTTGCTTTCCAGTTCGCGCAGTTCCCCGGTTTTAAACCAGCCGGCGCGGGAGAGCACTTTAAGATAACCCCAGACAAAATGCTGGTATCCGGGCGAATGCTCTCGATGCACGCCGTTGTCGTCAAACTGGCTGGCCATTACGGCGTCGTAATTGGCTTCAATGTAATCCAGACCGGCCGACGCGAGGACGGGGCGCGCCGTCTGGCAAAGGGCGGCCAGACCGTGAAGATCTATAAGCGTATGATTGGAAAACACCGGTTTTTTATTATGTATGATGAATAAAATATGTTTTTCAGCCAGATCCTCGCATACGTTTATAAAATCCTGATCAAAAACCGCCTCCCCGCGCTGGCTCAGGGAAAGGAAATAGGCGAGTTTCATCGCTCTCAGACCGGCGTTCATATCCGTCCATACCGCTTCGACCGGTTCGCTTTTTTTGTAAAAATCATGCCACCATTTGACTATCCTGACCGGAGCCGCGAGCCACGCCATGTCGCCGGTTTTTTCATATTTGATTATATAGTCGTCCAGCGCGCGCCACATCTGCGACTGCGCGAGCCAGTTTCTGTCGTTGTACGGATTCGCGTTCCAATCAAAATCCGCCGATAGGGGGGCCGGCGGCAAATCGGGCCGGCCATAGCAGACAAATTCGGGCTTATCCAGGTCTATTTCGAGAGGGGAGCCATAGATATAGAGATCCCCTATTCCTACCTTCACGGGCGCGGTCTGGATCGAATCTATACCGGCTAGATCCGCCGCGATTTTTATGATCCTTTGCCAGGAGGCGGCGGCGTCGTCCGCGGGGGATTCGTTTCCCGCTCCTTCGTCCGTCGGCTCGAAAGTTTTGCCCTTTTCAAGCGACAAGCGACCGTCGGGGAGAAGGGTCAGCGCGCGGCCAGCGAAGTCTTTAAAAAGCGCGCGCGTCGCGTCAAGACCGGAAGACGCGACGAAGATAAACGTCGAACGGGGGAAGCGACGGATAAGCTCGCTGACGGACGCGGAGAAAGTTTCGTCGAGTATAAAAAAAATTCTGGATTGTTCATTCGCGGCCATGGACGCCAGACGGGACGCGATGGCCGCGAGCAAATCTCCCGCATCGGCGCGGACGCTCCGGACCGGGGACTGTACAATAACCGCCGATCCGGGAAAGGAATATGTTTCCAGTTCCGCGGCCAATTTTTCTCCGATCGCCGCTACAAAGAGGAGTTCGATATCGGGCTTGAATTTGAAGCTGGCAAAAAGGCTGGCTTTTTTATATTTAATAATATAGGAGCCGTTTTCGAAAATCCGGGCGCGGAGCTGGGAGGGATCCGCGAGAGCGATCCTGTCTTTTGCCGCGAGGCTGTTTAAAAATCTTTTAAATAAACGCGGGAGCATAGGTTATATAAACCGCGGAGAATCATGCTTGATAGGCGGCCGAAACCGTATCAACGCGGGTTTTCATTTCCGCCGCGACGCGATTCCAGCTTCTCCGCTTTTTTACATAAACCCTGCCCTCCGTTCCGAGTCTTTCGCGCGTTTCGGGATTGGCCAGGAGAGCGGCGAGTTTTTCGGCGAGATCCTCGATATTTCCGCTTTCAAATACCAAGCCCGTTATATCCGGAATGACCATTTCCGCCAGAGCTTCCACGCTGGAAACTATTACGGCTTTTTGCATGGAGAGCGCTTCCAGGGGCTTCATGGGCGAAACAATCCGGCAAACGGGCCACGGTTTTCTGGGAAAAGGAGCGATATCAATTAAGGAATAGTAGCCGGCGACTTCCTCGTAGGGCACACGCCCGGGCGTTATAAGCCAATCCGCGAATCCGCCCGCGGCGGCGATTCTTTCTATTTCGGCTGTAATCGGACCGCGTTGTTGGCGCGACGCGTTCTCGCTACCTACCAGAAGCAAGCGGAATTTATAGCCGCCGGATTTCAGAATCGCGCAGGCTTTCGCCAGATCCTCAAGCCCTTCGTAGGGCGTAAAGGTGCCAATATAACCGATTACGGGGATATCCGCCGGAATTTTATAGCTCGCGGCCAGGGAGGCGTTTCTTGCCGCGGGATAAAACAAGTCCGGATCGCAAGCGTTTGGCGCGATGTCAATTTTTTCTCCCGGAACGCCTCTTTCGATAAGCTCGTTTTTCAGGCCGCCTGTGAGCGCGAACACATAATCCGCTTCCTTGCAAACTTCTGTTTCCAGGATTTTGTTTATAAGAAAATCCGTAGAGTCCGCGTACCCGGGCTCGCGGGACATATGGGTGATTTCCCACAGACCGCGGACTTCGTAAATAAAGGGAATACCGAGTTTGCGCGCCGCCATAAGGGCTGGCAAAGCCGTTCCGTGATTGGACGCGGCGACAACGACTTCGGGTTTATAGAGCCGGAATAATTTAATAAGTTCCGCGGCCGCGAGTTCCGCGTAGTTTCTTATGGAAGTTTCCGCGCGCGAGGGATTTAAGATATTAACGTATCGCGTTCCGGCGATTACGCGACCCTCCGGATCAAAATCCTCGGCCTTATACGCCGCGCGAATGGAGCGCAGATATCCCGGGCGGGTAATTGCCACGACTTCGCGACCGGCGTCCCGTAGCCCCGCGGCCACTCCCGCGGAGCGCGTGGCGTAACCGCCGGTCGAATAGGGCAAGCTGTTATGGAGTATATAACAAATCCTGCCTTTGACGAATTCGCTCCTCTTTTCCCTGGGTCTGGTTTTGAGATCGTAAACGCCGCCCAGCTGATAGACGGGTTCGGCTAGCATATATTCCAGCAGATCAAGCTCGTAATCGGAACTTAAATGCGAATGAGTCCTGGCGTAGCGATCGATTACGCCGCTGGCGAGGAGAAAACGGCCGCGCTTTAGAGCGAGCCAGTACGCGAGACGGAGGTTGGGCGCGCGGGGACAGCGCGAAAGGGCGTATTCGCATAAAATTTCCTCGTCTCCCGCATGGACGAGAGCGGCGCGAAGCGCCAACGCGGCCTTGAGTCCGGGCGTCGCGCCGGAAGAGGCTTCTATGAGCGAAACTATTTTCGCGGCGCTCTCCCCGGGATTATCCGGATCTTTCAATTTTTCCATGGCGTCAAAGATCCCTCCGAACGCCGGGCCTAAAATTTTATCGCATATCTTGCTATATATCTTCGCTTCGCTTTCCAGCGTAGCTTTTGCGATAATGTTCTTGCGGGTTTTTTCTTCTGTTGGCGAAAATTTTACTTTACCATCGAGACAGAGCAGAAGATCTTTCGCGGCCTCGGCGTCCCCAGCTTCGGCCAGACGGAAGGCGCTCCATTTGGCCCGGAAATCCCTGGGTTCGGTCTCGAAAGCTTTAACCGCCGCGATCCTCGCTTCGTCCCGCCTATCCTCCGTCATAAATTTGCGGGCAAGCGCGGTGTAAGCCTGCGCGATCATAAAAGGCGAGAGGAATTTCCCCTTGAAAAAATCCTCCAGTCCCTTGAAGCCCGACCTATCATATACATCTATTACCTTATCGTAATTTTTTCCGCCAAAAGCGGGATGAATGAAGGTAATATTTTCATTTAACCAGTATTTGAGGAATTTAAACGGAGGCAGAAAGGGGAAAGTCCAGCTCTTCAGCGCGTCCGAGAGTGATTTTTCAAAGCTCGCGCCATAGCGTCCGGCTTCGTAAGCCATACGCCGGGCAAGAACGGAGTTTTCATGCTCTTCCTCCGACCTTTCGGCCAGGCGTTCGTAAAAGATCCGCTCCAGCGCCGCGGACAGCTCTTCGTCGCGCTTTATTTCTGACCCGACGGGATTATTTTCGCTATTTGTCATAGCGGCTCCGCTCGACGCTCATGGTTTCAGGATAATTTCCGTTATTTCCGCGGGAACGCCCAGCCGGAATGAAAAGCCGTTCCAGATGCCCGTCCCCGGAGAGACATAAAGATTCGACGCGTTCACATCGTAGAGACCGCCCACAAAACCGTTGTTGAATCTGGCTATGAGCGGACGCAGGAAGAAAATGATTCCCCCGTGCGTATGACCGGCCAGATGCACATCCACTTTGGATGAATATTCGCGGGCGAGCTTTGGCTGATGGGCAAGGAGCAGACGGACCGCTTCCGGCGCGCCCGCGAGAGCCTTGTCGAGATCCGGCGGCTCTTGCCCAAATCCTTGCGCGGCTAGATCGGGTATTCCGGCAACGACCAGCTCCTCTCCCTTAATGTTGATGATTTCATGTTCGTTTTCGAGCATCCGGACATTCAAGCTTCTGATGGCCCGCGTCCATTCGGCCGCGTTCCAATAATATTCATGGTTGCCGGTTACGCCAAAAACGCCGTAGCGGGACTGGAGATCAGCCAGCGGCGCGAGTTCGTCCAGAACCTTATCAACATGGCCGTCGATAAAATCTCCGGTAATGACGACAATATCCGGAGCGAGCGCGTTAACTTTGCGGACTACGCCGTCGAGCCACGCCCCATCCAGAATCGGACCGACATGCAGATCTGTAAGCTGGACAATCTTAAAATTCTCCAGCGCGGAAGGCAATTTCGGAATGGAAATCGAAACGCGCCTTACGCGCGGGATGGAGACGGATTCCCAGGTCGCCCAGACTCCAACGCCAAGAGCCAGACATGCGAGTCCGATCCGTATCCAGCCTGTAGGCAATTTTTGCGGAACCGGCATCCCCGCGCGGGCGATTATCCAGTTGCCCGCGAGATAGATATCGAAGAGCAAAAGAAGAAAAAAGAGAATAATCAGGGAGCCGTAAAGACACTCCATGAGAATGATAAAAGACCGCGGCAAATCGGGACAGAAAAAAGCCCCTCCCAGAATCTCATAGATATAATACTTCGCGCTTATAACCAATATCAGCGCCGAACCCGCTATTTTCAGCGCGAGACTGGCGCCGCTTTTATAAAATAAATTAAACGTCACAAAAGCCCATATGAAGAAAGACGCGAATTTTAAAATCATTGACGCTCCGGATCCTCGCGTTCCTGGCAGCTAGACGCGATCGTCGCCGCCGTAAAAAATTTATCGACGGAAATAATCAATAAAAAACTGAATCGACGCCAGCCTGGGCGCCGATTCAGGATTTTAACATATGCGGTAAGCCAGCCTAGGGCACGTCTGGCAACAGAGGCAGCTTCACCGGGGACGAGATTATTACGCCCTGCTCTATGGTCGCTTTGCCGTTGGCCGGAACGTCGATATCCCAGTAAATCATGTGCTCTTTTTGATTGATCCTCGCCTTGGGATTATCCTTGTAGGACACTGTGATGTTGTCGTTGCCAAGAATCGGCTCGGGCCGTTCGACCCGGACCTTAATGGGAATGGAATGGGCGTTATGAAGCGTGAAAGTCCAGGCGCCGGTCCAGGTTTTGCTGGTATTGATAAAGCCGGATTCGCCCTGACGATCGCTATCGACAACCATTTGGACAGACATGCGCGGGTCGGCGCCAAAGTACATGATAGCTTCGCCGCCGTTGGGACTGAACTGGCCTTCTCCTATATTCTGGCCCTCGAGATTATACTGGGCCAGTCCAGCGGGCCACGCCTTGCCGGACGGCAATGTATATTTTGCCATAATCCATATATTGTTGTCCGTTCTTGTGGGACGGCAAAGCCATTCCAGCGGCGCTTCCCATTTATCCTCGCTTATCAGCATCCGCGATTTGCCTTCCGGCAAACCTTTGGCCGAAAGCTTCCACGTGGCGTAAATATTGCTTGAGTCGGCGATGACCGGAGCCGCCTTGGGCGCGGCGGCAAAATCGCGATCCATGGCAAACGTCGCGTGGGCGGCCGCTCTGGCCCTGGGCTGCGCATTGGTCGCCGATTCGTGAACGACGGGTTTTTCCGGCTCGTTATTGACGCGCCATTGCCGCAAGGGTCTGGGCTCCCGCGGCCCTTCTCCCCTGGACGCGAGGGTAATTTCCGCGGCGGTCCAGTCAATCCCCGTGTATTGCCATACTTCCGCGAGCAGACGGACATTGACCAGATTATTTTTGTCCGTGTCCGGGTTGGCGTTAAAATTATAAATCGGCGTCCAGCCGCAACTATGAATATCGTAGCTGTAATCGACCCTGACACGGGCTCCGTCGCGCGAATCGTCTTCCAGAAAAACCTCAATCAATTGCCCTGTTCCGCTGGGCGCCGGCATTCCGGCAAGCTCGTTCTGAACCTGATCCAGGGAGAATTGCAAAGTTTCCCGTTCTTCGATGAGTCCGGGCATTTGCTGTTGCATTAATGATTGACGATTCGTCAGTTCCTGCGGATTCGCCGCCTGGGTCTGGTTTTTCCAGACAGCTATCCGGGCGTTGACGGTTTCCAGATTCGCGATCAGCGAATCTCGCGTTTTTTCCAGCTCCGCCCGACGCGTCATATGCCCGCTCGAAGATTTTAAAACGATAGGGGTATTTATCCAGCGGACAATTGTATGCCCCGGAACGGCAATATCGAGATTTGTCGCGTCGCCGGGAATAGTTACCGATATTTTATTCAGTTTGTCGCGTTTGTCGACGCTCGCTGTTTCCGATAATAACAGTCGCGCGCCGTTCGGCGATATTATGGCCGAATGAGGCGAGGCGAGCGCGCTTTGCCGGTTGTCCCCTTCCGCGGCGGCGAAAACCGCGCTGGCAAGAAAAATGAGATATAAAGCGCTCATAGCCGCGCCGTTCGCTATCCTGAAAATATATGTCATCCGATCCTCCTGTTATACCATATTTCGCGCGGAAGTTATTCATTCGCGGCTTTACAGAGGGTTGCCCCGGGATACCCTGGCGGACGAATGACGTCTCGCGTCCCTCCGCGGCGCGGTTCTTCCCCCGGCCCGCGCCGCGTTTAACGGGTAAGTTTGCGGAATTTAAGACGATGGGGCGTGTCGGCGTCTTTGCCCAGCCTTTTTTTTCTGTCCCCTTCGTATTCCTGAAAATTGCCTTCGAAAAAAACCACCTTGCCGTCGTCTTCGAAAGCCATGATATGCGTGGCTATCCTGTCCAGAAACCAGCGATCATGACTGATAACGAGGACCGAACCCGCGAAATTATCAAGCGCGTCTTCCAGCGCGCGCATTGTGTTTACGTCCAGATCGTTTGTCGGCTCGTCCAGGAGCAAAACATTGGCTCCGGATTTAAGCATTCTGGCCAGATGCAATCTGTTTCTTTCGCCGCCGGAAAGAATATCGACTTTTTTCTGCTGGTCCGCTCCGTGAAAATTAAATTTTGAGCAATAAGCGCGGGCGTTAACTTCCCGGGAGCCCAGTTTAATCGTTTCATGGCCGTCGCTTATAAGGTCGTAAACGCTTTTTCCCGGTGTCAGGGACTCCCGTCCCTGATCCACATAGGCGATCTTTACGGTGTCGCCCAGTTTGACGGCGCCCGAATCCGGCTTATCTCCGCTGACCAGCATTTTAAACAGCGTTGTTTTTCCCGCTCCGTTGGGTCCGATTATTCCCACTATCGCTCCTGGCGGCACGATGGCGTTGACCTTGTCCATAAGAATGCGATCGCCCGCGCTTTTTGTCATATCCGAGATTTCCACGACAGTTTTTCCCAGTCTTGGCCCCGGAGGAATATAGATTTGAAGCTCGGGCGCCCTTTTTTCGCTTTCATGGGAGAGCATGGCCTCGTAGGCGTTAATTCTCGCCTTTCCTTTGGCGTGTCTGCCTTTTGGCGACATCCTGATCCATTCCAGCTCGCGGGCTATGGTCTTTTGTCTTTCGGCCTCGGCCTTGTCCTCTCCGGCTAGACGCTTTTGTGTTTGCTCCAGCCATGAGGAATAATTGCCCTTGAACGGAATGCCCTTGCCGCGGTCGAGTTCGAGGATCCAGCCCGCCACATTGTCCAGAAAATAGCGATCGTGGGTTACGGCTATGACTGTGCCTGGGAAACCCGCCAGATAGCGTTCGAGCCATTCGACGGATTCCGCGTCCAGATGATTGGTCGGTTCGTCCAGCAGAAGGATATCGGGATTTTGCAACAGGAGACGACAAAGGGCCACGCGCCGTCTCTCGCCGCCGGAAATTTGATCGACGCGCGCGTCCGGCGGAGGGCAACGGAGAGCGTCCATTGCCATATCCAAACGCGATTCGAGATGCCAGATATTTTTCGCGTCCATTTCTTCCTGGACTTTGGCCTGTTTGTCGATGAGGGCGGTCATTTCGTCGTCGCTCATGGGCTCGGCGAATTTCGCGTTAATCTCCTCGTATTCGCGGGCGATTTTCAGGAGAGGACCTACTCCTTCCTCCACTACTTCGCGGACTGTCCTTTTTTCGTTGGCAAGCGGTTCCTGTTCGAGATAGCCGATTGTATAGCCTGGAGCCAGAACGGTTTTGCCATCGAAAGCTTCGTCAACGCCGGCCAGAATCTTTAGGAGGCTGGATTTGCCGGCGCCGTTCAATCCCAGCACGCCGATTTTCGCGCCGTAAAAATAAGACATCGAGATGTCTTTTAACACTTCTTTCTGGCCGTGTTTTTTCGAGACGCGAATCATGGAGTAAATTATTTTGTCGGGTTCGTTGGCCATTGGAGTCTCTTTGGG
>CAMWPE010000009.1 GCA_947176055.1 uncultured Desulfovibrio sp. | reverse complement strand
CTTCTGGGTTGCGCCTCGCGCTCGTCCGATCAATCCGCCTCCCAGGGAGATTCGATGATCATCGTAAACGACGCCCTCGGCGGCGGAACAAACGCTTTCAATCCTTACATGAATTCAAAATTGCCCAATTTGCGCGCCGGATCAGCCGACGCTGAAAAAATGCTCGGCGCGCTGGGCGCGAAAAATCAGACCATCGAGGACGAAGCCGCGCATCGCGGAAACTGGCGCGAGGAAATATATCCCATCGTATTCGGGGAAAAACAAGCGCCCGGCGAAATTTTAGTCTTGTTGAATTTTTCCAGTCCAGAAAGCGAAAAAGTCTGGAGTCAGGTAGTCGAAGCTTCCAAATCCATTTCGCCTGGCCAATGCAAAATCGCTGTGTTTGGCAATAGCAAGGAGAATTATGGCACAGATTTGATGGGGCTCGCCATCTGGCTCGCCCATTCGCGCCCGGGACAAGCCATGCCTTATCTTACCTACGCCCTGAAAAGATGGAACGAAACGAAGGCGGCGCAGAAGAGCGTCGGAAGGGTAAAGAACTTTACCAATGAGTACGACGCTACCGCGTCCGCCCAGGATTTCCCGATTCATTACGGTTATATTTCGAAACTGAATCCCCCGATTCCGGCCAATCGCGAGCTCGCCGTCGCGAAATACTGTTACGATGCCGGAAACGTGAACATGTATCAGGCTACGCAAATAGCGAGCTATTACGGCGTGAAATCCTTGCCCGCGGTCATCGTCAACGGTCGCGTAATCGCGTCCCCGACCGCGGCCAAAATTCTCGCCGCGCTTAAATAATATACCGCGTCGAGGATCGTTTCTACCAGAGTTTCGCGCGACCGCGGTCCCTTTTTCCAGGGGACGCGACGATTGACGCGCGACAAATCCGCGGGCTACGCCCGTCGAGTCCGGGCGCCCGTCTTATGATCGCGTGAGGAGAGAAAGATGAATAAGGTTATCGAGAATATTGAAACGCGGCGCAGTTGCCGGAAGTACAAACCCGATATGCCTTCCCGGGATCTGCTCGCGGAAATAGCGCGGGCCGGAACCTACGCGCCCAGCGGAAAAGGAAGCCAATCCGCGACAATCGTCGTTATAACGGACAAGGCGACGCGGGATCAATTATCGGCCATGAACGCGAAAATTCTCAAATCAGCCGGCGATCC
Organism: uncultured Desulfovibrio sp.; assembly: GCA_947176055.1. GTDB lineage: Bacteria > Desulfobacterota > Desulfovibrionia > Desulfovibrionales > Desulfovibrionaceae > Desulfovibrio. The sequence continues at coordinate 21,381 of CAMWPE010000009.1, read as the reverse complement.
CTTTTTTGGGGCGCCGTGCCTCATGCTGGTTTTGGCGGATCCGGAAATCCCCACGTATATTAGAGACGGGAGTCTGGCAATGGGGAATTTAATGCTGGCCGCCCATTCCCTGGGCCTGGGGAGTTGCTGGATAAATCGCGCCATGGAGGAGTTTGAAAGCGCCGAAGGCAAGGATTTGCTCAAAAAATGGGGTTTGCCGGAGAGACTGGCCGGCATAGGTCATTGCGTTCTGGGCTGGCCGGCGACTGACAATATGAAAGCCGCGCCGAGAAAGGCGGATTATATTCGATGGGTTGAGTAGGTTAAATTTTTGAGACTCGCGGGGTCGCGAAAGCGGCCCCTTTTTTCTTCATTGGCGCTAACGAGCGCGATTTTTAGGGCTAAATAATATTAATATTATAGCGCGTCGTTATTGAATATAACCCGCGCTATAGCGGCTTGGCGACGCGAAACATCCCAGGGCGAACTTCGCCGTTATAAGGATAATTTCAAGCTCAACATATTATAATAGTCGCATTATAATCCCAATACCTTTTTCGCCATCGAAAGCGATCCCCGCGCATCCTCCGGAACATCGAATGACTGACCGGCCAAAAAGCGGTTAAGACCAACCTGCATGAATGGCATATTCGATTCAAATTTGTTTACTGTCACGGAAGAGCCGTCGTCGGCGATAACGATATCCGAGGCGTAAACAGTTATTGGCTGGTTTTCCAGACCCGCGAGTTCTATTGTCAATTTCAGGATTTTGTCTTTATACCTGATTTCTTTTACAACGCCTATTCCTTCCAGATTCGGTCGCACCATTTTCTCCGCGATTTTATTTATGGCTATTTCGATAATTTTTTCCTTGCCTCTTTGAATGAACCCCATATATATTCTCCGGGAGGGCGCTTAAGGATTTACCGGACGCGATGGAGGAGCCGGCTTTTTCTTGTCCGGTTTTTTTGTCTTTGGTCTCTCCTGTTTGGCTGGCGCGTTCTTTTTGGGAGCGGGCGCGCCCTGGCTGGCGAGAGCCGCTTTCGCTTCGGGATCGCCGTTTTTAGCGGCCAGCCTGTACCAGCGATTGGCCTCCGTGAGATTCGCCGGAACGCCCGATCCCTGCTCGTACATCAGCCCCAGACTATATTGCGCGCTGGGATCGTTCAATTCCGCTGCCTTCCGGTATAACTCGACAGCCTTCGCGTAATTCTGCTCGACCCCGCGACCCTGCTCGTACATAAAGCCCAGATTATATAGAGCCTGCGGATAATCCCTCTCGGCCGCTTTCTCGTACAATTTTATGGCTTTTTGATAATCCTGTTGAAAACCGCGGCCTTCCGCGTACATATAGGCGAGATTGTTAATCGCTTTGAGATGATCCTGCTCGGCGGCTTTTTCAAACCAGCGAGCCGCGCGCGTGTCGCTCTGATTCGCTGTTTTCGAATTTAAATACGTCCAGCCCAGGGAATATTGCGCGTCCGCCAACCCCTGATTCGCGGCCTTGCCGTACCAGTCGATGGCCGCGTCCTCGCTCCTCGCCAGTCCCCTGCCGTGCGCGTAAAGGTAACCAAGATAATATTGGGCGGAAGCAAGACCCTCCTCCGCCGCCTTTTTAAACCAGCGGGCAGCCTCCCGGTAATTGCGTCTTACCCCTTCGCCTGAAGAATACGCTACGCCCAGGGCGTTCTGGGCGCGGATTTCGCCTTTATCGGCGGCCTGCTGAAAATATTTCGCGGCTTGTTGAAGATTTTTCTTCATACCCAGGCCGGAGCGCGATAGCTCGCCGTATGCGTAAAGGGCTTCCGGATTGCCGGATTCGACCAGCGGTTTGAGGATTTTCGCGGCTTCGTCGTAATATTTCTTTTCTATTGCGACATTGGCTGCCTTAAGCGCGTCTTCTTCGCTCGCGCTAAAAGCGACTGGCGGAAATATAAGCAAAATTAGCGCGAATAAGAGCGGCAAAAATTTTTTCATAAATTCTTCAGGGTTGAGATCCAGATTTTATCGATATCCCCTTTGGGAAGCATGGCCAGTCTCTCTCGCAATTCCCGCCTGGCCGCGAGCGTCGACCTGTGCCACGCGGCCGGATCGGGAAGAATTTTTTTAGCGAAACGCGCCGCGTCGCGGGGATTGTCATACCATATTCCGGCGTCTTTCATGACGCGCCTCGCTCTCTCGCCTTCGGGTGACAGCGGCCATTGCGCGGGATTCCAGTAAAGAAGCGTCGGCGTTCCCATAGCCAGAGCCTCGAGCATGGTAGTCCCATGATGGTCAAGAATCAATAGAGCGCAATCGCGAAGACGGCTCGCCAGCGGGCCTTCGCATAGACGCAAACCCGGAAAACGACGTTCGAGCCACGCGTAATCCTCCAATGTTCCGGGCAGGGAAAAATAGGGGCGATAGAGAACGCGCTTCAGTAAGTCCCCGCCCAGTTCTTCCAGAAATTCGCACTTGTATTCCCTGTATTTTAAAAATTGCAAGGGCGTTGGCCGCGATTCGAGCCTGTAGCCGTAGAGCGCCATTTCCGCGCCTACGAATAGGATATCTCCGTTCTTTCCCGGAGACCATTTATCCGCGATTTTAGCCAGCCCTGGGTAGGGCATGGGTATAAAGTTACCCTTCGCGGCCCCTCCTTTTGTCCAGCCCCACGTGAAAAACGCGTCCTGACTGTATTCCACGATCTGGCTGTTGCACGCCGTCTTAATCATTCCATAATTGCCTCCGTGTTGAATCCAGGCAAGTTTACCGCCGCTTTGCCGCCATAAGGCGAGATCTTGCCTATACGCGCTGTTCTCGTAGGCTATTATGCTCGCGATCCGCGGAAGCGATTTTTTCATTGACCCGACGGGGCTGGAATGGGCGAGTTTTTTTATGCTCCCCGGAAGAGCTCGCTGAAAAATATAGAAAATATTTTCGCCCAATTCCAGTTTTTGAAGCCCTTCCGAAAAAACGTATGTTTTCGCCAGATCTTCGGAATGATCTTTTCGACGGCGCGAGCGGCGCATGGCCAAGGAATATTTAAGAGCCTGGACAAAGGAGACGCCCTTTAGGGGCGGAAAAAGAAGTTTCAGGGAAAGCGAGCGAAGGAAATTTTTTACGATTCTTGGCGGCGGCCTTCTTCCGGACGGCATATCCGCCGCTTCCGGGGCCGTCAGAAAAATTTTTTCCCAGTTTTTGGGCCAATCAAGCTCCAATAACCGCGAAAAAAGCCAAAAATTGAAATCGCTACCAAGAGCTCCGCGAATGTAAAAATCGTCCTCGTCGATAAAATTGAAAACTGTCTCGACGGGCAATAGAGGAACGCGCAGTTTTTCGTTTCCGTAAACTTCGCGCATGGCCCGGCATCGGTAAGCTCGTTCGACGATCTGGCTCGCGACGGCTATTGCCCAGGGAGCGAGAAGCGTTTGCCAGTAAACTGGCTTAAATTCTCCGGAATTTGCCGACAGCGATCCCGCGATCCAGGGAATGGCTTTCGCGCAGAGAGTCTCCGCCGCCAGCGCGGCTTCAGGAAGTAAATCGGGGTCGGCGAGCGGTTCCGGACAGAAAGAATATTTTTTGGCGAAGTCGGGAAAAAGCTCCTCCCGACCGCCGAAACACCAGGGGCCGGCGGCTATATAGCGCGCCGGATCCGCGCCGTCCGGCATATCTTTCAGTATTAAATATTTTTCCTGAATGTTAGTCGTCAAGATCCGGCCACCGCAGAACTGTGTCCTCCTCGATATCTCGCCTCGCCTTCATGCCCACGACCTGATCGAAATATTTCGGCGGAATCCCCCTCGCCGGTCTTTTCCATGTCAGGTCGCCGCCGGTGATAGTCTGACCCGCGGGGATAAATCGAGCGGCTACAAGGGAGCGGCGCGCGTTGCGTCTTGCCGGCTCTTCGGCCTCGAGGGAATAAACCTCGAACTTGCCAACGCTATTTATGACCTTGCGGACTTTCTCGCAATACAAGCGAAGATCGCCCTTGTCCATGGCATGATAATGATCGTTGCCCGGAAGAGTCTTGTCATGCGTAAAATGTTTTTCGATGATCTTCGCGCCCAAAAGCGTCGCGGTGATCAATATGCTCATATCGTTAGGCAGCGTATGATCCGAATAACCCACAGGCCAGCGCGGAAAGGTTCTTTGGAGGGCCGGAATCATGCCCAGCGCGGCGTTTTCGTCGGCTGTGGGATAATTCAGCACGCAATGCAACAGAGCGAGATTGACTCCGGAAGCTTCGATCCACTGGACCGCTTCCGCTATTTCTCCCAATCCGGAAGCGCCAGTGGAGAGAAGAACGGGCTTTTTAAAAGAACAAATAAAATCGATAAATGGTTTGTTTGTAATATCCGAAGACGAAATTTTAAAGACCGGCATGAGATCATTGAGAAAAATGGCCGAAGCTGTGTCGAACGGCGTGGAAAGGAATGTAATCCCGGCCTTGTCGCAGTATTTTTTTAATTCTTCGAATTCGTTTTTCCAGAAAGAGTCGTGCTTGAGGAACAACTCGTACTGGCTTTTGGTTGGCTCTTTTGTTGTGTCCCAATAGGCGGGGGAATCCTTCGACGCCAGAGTTCCAGCTTTGTATGTCTGGAATTTAATCGCGTCCGCTCCCCCTTCCAGAGCTTCGTCGATTAGCCTTTTGGCTATCTCCATGCTTCCTTCATGGTTTACGCCGGCTTCGGCGATGATATAAGGAACGGTCAGGGACAGCTCCGGTCGGGGAAAATCGAAAATTTCCGTTATTTTCATATCTTGCTCGTCTTCGGCCGAAAGCCGCGATTTTAAATAAGGGCCGAAATTTATAATTTTTTTAAACTTAAAGCCGAAACGACGGCTTCCGCGCCGAGCGCCGCGAAACTCGCCGTATCGAGATCCTCGCGCCGGACATCCTCCAGAAGGGAAACAGGATGTGCGCTCAATTCCGGTTTTGACGAAATTCCGTATTCCGGCGGCAGACTATTATCGAAATACATATTCTGGAAATTCGCGAATTTTAGAATATGGGCGGTCGAATCCAGGACGGCCTTTTCGCCTTCCCGCAATAAGCCATTCCTTTTAGCCCGCATGAGCGCCGCGAAACATTCGCCGCCTTGAGTGCAAGCTATATGGCCGTTTCTATTGGCGACGATAGTAGCGTCCATTATTTCTTGTTCCGAAACCGAAACTACCTGAAAAGCGTCGTGTCCCGCCAATTCCGTATAGCGCTTCGCGAGTTTCCGGACTCTTGGAAAAGACACAGGATCTCCTATCATCGCGGCCTGGGCGACGCTGGGCCGGACTTTGACAGGATGCCACATCCGCTTCGCTTCCGGCTCGCTAAAATATCTATAAACAGGATTGGCGTGATCGGATTGCGCTCCGAACACCCTGGGAAGAACGGGGATAACGCCCAGATCGTACATTTTCAGCAATCCCGACAATATGGCCGTGATGTTGCCGGCGTTGCCAATGGGCGCGAACAGGCATACGTCGCGCAAATCCCATCCATACCATTGCGCGACTTCGTAAGCGTAGGATTCCTGGCCTAGAATACGCCAGCTATTTTTGGAATTAAGGAGAGCGACATTGTATTTTTCGGCAAGAAGCTCCACTACTTTCATGCAATCATCGAACACGCCGGGCAATTCCAGAACTATCGCGCCGCTTCCCAGAGGTTGGCCGAGTTGTTGCGGCGTAACCTTGCCTTTGGGCAGGATGACGACAGTATTTACAGGAGGCCCCGTCCATGCGCCATAAAGAGCCGCGGCCGCGGACGTATCGCCGGTGGAGGCGCAGATCGCGAGAATTTCGTCCAGATTTTTTGTCCGGCTCATCCACTTTAGAAAGCTGAAGGCGCAGGCCATGCCGCGATCCTTGAATGACGCGCTGGGATTCTGACCTTCGTTTTTAAAAGCGAATTTTACGCCAATTTCTTCGCAAAGACGCGGAGCGGCTTCCACGATGGGCGTGGAGCCTTCGCCCAGATAAACGATGTCTTCCTCGTCGAAAACGGGTGCGAGCAATTCGTAAAAACGGAAAACTCCCTTTAGGACCGGAATGCGGGTCATTTGCCGCTTATCGAATATCTCCCGCCACGCGAGTCCTGACTTTTTCTTTAATTCCGGAAAATTCGTATCCTCCAGGAGAGGTACGCCGCCGCAATGCGGACAGGAGTAAAGAAGCCTATCCGCCGGATAACGCCGCCCGCATTCCTGGCATACGTACTCCATTTTTCCGCGATATCGGGGAAACTGGCTCATTTCGCCTCTCCTCCCTGGCCAGGCTCTACCGTACGCCGACTTTTCAGCCAGGGTTTTTCCTCGCCCGCGCGCAACCTCTTTAGATTATCGAGGTGTCGCCAGAAAATTATTACGGCGACGCATACCGCGAGGGGGACCCATTGCCATTTATCGACAAATATGAGGATGAGAGGCAACGACGCGGCGAAAGTCATTGAGCCAAGACTAACGAAGCGCGTTCGCCAGATCACCAGCATGCAGAGAGCGCAGGCTCCAAGCAAGGCCTCGAAAGCGAGCGGAATAAACACGCCGATGGTTACGGCGACAGCCTTGCCCCCCCGGAATCCCAGGAAACAGGAAAAAACATGCCCGAGAACGCAGGCGAAAGCCGCGAGACTGACAAAAGGATAATCCTGGCCGTCAAGCCACAACGCTCCCCATACGGGCAGAGCGCCTTTTGCAACGTCGCAGGCGAGGGTGAGAAGGCCGTAGGGAAAGCCGCAGAGACGGGACACATTGGTCGCTCCGATGCTTTTGCTTCCGGCGGTCCGGGGATCCACATGACAACAAGTTTTCGCTATGACAAGTCCGAAAGGAATCGAGCCAACGAAATAACATCCTAAAACCCATAAAAATTGCCCAAGAATCATTGTGTCTCCCGCGTTTATCCCGGCTCAATCCAGGGGCGACGCCTCAAGAATATGAATTTCGTTATATAAAGGATTTACTTTCCCTACGCGAACCCGCGTCGGCATGCCTGGCAACGCGCGCTCGTCAAAAAGAGCCCGCCGCCCGCGGAGGATTAGACCCGCGTCGGGAATGCTTACGACGACGAAATTATCGTTTTCTTCCGTAATCACGCCTGGCCACCATTTTTTTTCGCCCTGTTGCCGCATATGCCAGAGGCGCCAATAGCGAGGACGGAATCTTTGCGCCTGTGACGCTCCTTCCAGACTGGGCGAAAATGTGTCGAGAAGTTGTTCCAGTTCGCCTTCGTTCCAGCGCGGGAAGCCGCGGTCGAGAAAATGCAAAGCCTGCGCTTCGTTTATCAGATCTGCGTAACGGCGGATGGGGGAAGTAACGGGCGAATACGCCGGAGCGCCAAGGGCGGCGTGCGGGCGCGGGACTATTTCCAGAATTGAGTGAGTCAGGGAGCGCATTATCCGGGCGATATCATCCGGTTTATCCCAGATTCCGGCGAACTCGCGGGGCACGGTTACGTTCTGCGTCCTATAAATGACGGGGATTTCGTTTTCCCCGGCCCATTTTGCGAACTCCGAGCTGACCGCGACCATAAGTTCCGAAACAATGCGAACGGCGTTTTCGTTGGGCGCTTCCGGTTCCAGCTCGACGATTATCTCGCCGTCCCGCTCATTAAGAAGAATTTTGCTTTCCGCTTTGCGCATGATGATGGCGCCGTTGTCGATCCGGTATTTTTCCCGGACGAGCGCCATTTTGCCGGCTTCGATGAGTTTGTTCGCGAATGGCGACGCGGAGTTCGAGGCATCGCCGTTCAGAGCGGCTTCGACGTCGTCGTAAGTCAAATTGGCCGCCAGCTTTACGATTCCGTATTCGGGACGGAAATCGATGATTTCGCCATTGGGCGCCACTTTCATATTCAGACAGAATGCGGGTCTGGGTTCGTTGGCCATGAGCGAGAAGGCGTTTTCGCCCAGTATTTCCGGCAACATATGCAGATCGCCTTCCGGCAGATACACGCTTGTGGCCCGGCGAAGGACTTTTTTATCCAGCTCGTCGCCAAATGGCCAGCGCAGGGCCGGATTGGCCAGGGCTACGGACACCGTCCAGCCGTCTTCGGAGGCTTCCACATGAAAAGCGTCGTCAATGTCCTTTGTGCTGGCGCCGTCGACGCTTACAAATGGTTTATCGATGAATGGCAATTCCGCCGGAGCGCGATAAAAGGCGGCCAACTCGTCCACTTCTTTTTTCTCGGCCTTCCACCAGTCGTCGCCGATTTCGTAACCGGCGCGATCCAGCCAGAAATTATAGTGCCTGGGCAGTTTGCCCCAGGCGATCAATAGTTGCAGGGGCAGATGTGGCGCTTCTGGCAGGGATTTGCCCACCATTTGCCATAGCGCGTCGTCTTCCGTAGTGTCGGGATTTATCATGCGATCGCGGAGGAGCTTTTCGAGTCGCGTCGCGAGAGCGGCGTCAGGCTCAAAGCGGGCATCAAACGCCTTTTTGCGCGAGGCGACCTCCCACAGATGTCGCAAAAAATTAGAGCCTCCGGAAATAAGGGCTTCCCTTTCCTCTCTGGCCTTTTGCTCGCGCTCCCTTTTTTCTACGGTTTCCGCGTCGTAAACATTGAAAAACGGAGGTTGGAAACGGAAACGCGTCTTGCATTCGAGCAGAGCCCTGCCCGCGGCGGCGATTTGATCCGCGTCCGGATCGGACTGGAGGAGCTCGGCGAAAAATGACGTTTCGGCGTTATTGACTTCGCCCTGGGTCATTTCCCAGATGGCGCCGACGTCTATTTCCTGAGTCAGGGTCTTGCGCTTGTCCCCGCGCTCTTCGAGGATTTTTACGTATTCCTCGCGGCTTAACGAAGGCGGATATTGCGGCCCGAGCCAGGGAAGAATCCGGTTTTGCGCCAATTTTATTTCCTTGCGCGAAGGCAGGAGCAGACGCAACCGACCGCCGGATTCTTCCAGAACAATGGCGGCGCGAACCGAATTATCCTCGAGATATTCGACGACGCATCCTGGCGACGGGTAGGCTGGGGTGGAGGCCATGAGCCGTTTAATCGTCTTTATAGCGCGCGCCGGATGCGGCGGAGCTGATATTTTTAGCGTAGCGACGCAACACGGGACTCGCGACGGTTTTTTCGACAGGCCGGGAGTTTTCGCGACGTTTTTCCAGCTCTTCGGGCGAAACTTTTAGATCGAGTCTCCGGCCGGGAATGTCGATTTCGATGATATCGCCGTCCTTGACCAGGCCGATGACGCCGCCGTCGGCGGCTTCCGGAGAAATATGGCCGATGGCCGCGCCATTCGTGCCGCCGGAAAAGCGCCCGTCGGTCAAAAGGGCCACGTCTTTCCCAAGCCCGGAGCCGGTGATGGCCGCGGTGGGAGACAGCATTTCGCGCATGCCCGGTCCGCCTCTGGGGCCTTCGTAACGGATGACGACGCCGTCGCTGGGTTTAATGTCTCCCGCCATGATCGCGGCCATGGCGTCTTCTTCCGAATTAAAAACCCTGGCCTTTACGGAGCGTTTCATCATCTCGGGCGCGACCGCGGACTGCTTTACGACAGCGCCGTCCGGAGCCAGCGAACCGCGCAATATGGCTATTCCGCCTTCCCTGGAATAAGCGTTGTCAAGAGTCCGGATGACTTCTTCGTCGAGAATGCGAGCGTCCAGATTTTTCAGGTTTTGGCCTACTGTTTCGCCGGTAACCGTCATGCAATCCGTATAGATAAGTCCCGCTTTGGCGAGTTCGGCCATGACGGCGGGGATGCCGCCCGCCCGCTCCAAATCGACCATGAAATGTTTTCCGGCTGGCGAAAGTTTGCACAGATTTGGGCTTTTGCGGCTAATATCGTCAAATAGCTCCAGACCGATGTTTAATTCGGCCTCGCCGAAGATCGCGGGCAGATGCAGGACAGTGTTGGACGAGCACCCGAGCGCCATATCGACGGCGATTGCGTTGGCCACCGCTTTTGGTGTGACAATATCGCGGGGAAGGATGTATTTTTCCAGCAACTCCATAACTTTCATTCCGGCGGTTTTCGCCAGACGCAGACGCGCGGAATCGACAGCGGGTATTGTTCCGTTGCCGGGGAGGGCCACGCCCAGGGTTTCCGCGAGACAATTCATGGAATTGGCTGTGAACATACCGGCGCAGGAGCCGCAACCCGGGCAGGCTTTATCTTCCAGAACGGCCAGGGCCTCGGGCGTCATCTGTCCGGAACTTACTTTGCCAACGGCCTCGAAAACGGTGATGAGATCGCCTTTTTTATCCTTGCCCAGTACTCCGGGCAACATCGGTCCGCCGGAAACGAGGATCGAAGGCAGATTCAGGCGAAGCATGGCCATGAGCATGCCTGGCACGGATTTATCGCAATTGGGAATAAAAACCAGCGCGTCGAAAGCGTGAGCGCGGGCCATTATTTCGATGGAATCGGCGATATATTCGCGGGATGGAAGCGAAAAACGCATTCCTTCGTGATTCATGGCCAGGCCGTCGCACACCGCGATGGCGGGAAATTCCAGGGGAGTTCCTCCGGCCATGCGGACGCCGGCTTTAACGGCTTCCGCAATATCGTCCAGCTTCATATGGCCGGGCACGACTTCGTTGGCTGAATTGACAATCCCTACGAAAGGGCGCCCGATTTCTTCATCCGTCAATCCCAGGGCGCGAAGCAGGGAACGATGGGGAGCCTTTTCGACGCCTTTTTTCATTTTTCCGCTAACCTGATCCTTCATGGCCAGTCCTCTATAGCTGATAGAAAAAGTATCAGGCTTTATATAATTAAATAATTCCGCCGTAAATAGGCCTCAGGGAAGCCCGTGTCGCGGGACCGCCGCGAGATTATTCGCACAATTTTTCCGCCTCATCTTGCGATGGATAATTAATCCGTTTGCGTTTTAAAAAATCAATTATAAAATTTGTCCGGAGTAAAATTTATACTGGTCGCAAGAGATCGCTAGGGGAGGCGCGAACCATGCTGAAATTGACGATTCTGACCGCGCTTTTGATTTTCTTGTCCTTTCCAGCGAAGGCTTTCGCCGAGGAAAAACTTCCCTGGAATGGGAAGGAAATATCGGGCTGGGTCTGAGACGGGCGCGAGCTAAAACCTAAATACGGCTCCAACGGATCGAACACCTGGATATTCGACGGCCGGGAAATCAAGCCGAAATACGGCGCGTCCGGCTCCAATACCCGGGTCTATGACGGCAAGGAATTAAAACCAAAATACGGAGCCAACGGGTCCAATACCTGGGTAATTGACGGCGCGAAGGTCAAACCCAAATACAGCGCCAATTCCTCCAATAATGCGGGCAATGCTCCGATCCTGGTTATAGCCGGGAAAATTTTGCGGTTATATTAATAGGAGGAAATCATTGACAACTTTTTTTAGCGGTTCGGAAAGGAAATAATCGGCTTGCGACGAGAGTTTCTCGCGGCGCGAGCGTCCGCCCCGTTATTCGAAATCAATCTTGTAGCATATCCGCGCTTGCCGTTTGACGAGCGAAGAGGCGCGCCAAGACGGGCGACAAAATGTCCCACTGTTGCTATGCTTCCGCGGCAAGGGATATCTCCAAACATAATTTGCTGTATGAGAGTCGGTTTCGTTTTATGTTAATGCGGCGATCCGTCGACATGAAGCGGAAGCGGTTATTTCTGGGATCGCTCCAAAACGCGCGGCTCGAAGTCGTTTATTATAGCTTGTAAACTTATTCCATTAACCAATAACTAAACGGGTCGTCCGGCTTCCTTGTATTCTTTTAACCAGGCGTCCGCCTCCGCGCGGCTTTTAAACAGGATTATCTCCCGATTCGAGCGGGCGACGGTTTCCCGCATTCGCGGAGCGACGTCCTTGTCAAAATTGATTATCCAGCGTTTGAAATCCTCATCAAATTCATGCTCTATCCAGGGCATATCCGGTCGCTTTTTGCCGAGCCTGCTTTCGACTCCGGCCAGGGAATCCTCCAGCGGAATTTCGAAAAAAAATACGACCTGGCAACGCTCCAGCCTGCGGGCCAGGGTTCGTTGAAAATTGCCATCGATAATCCAGCGCTCCAGCGCTAGAATTTTTTCCAGTCTGGCGTCAAATTCCTCCCTGGGAACAGTCCTCCTATCCGGGCGATGCCAGATCATGTCCAGGTAAAATAGGGGCAAGCCGGTCAACCGCGCCAGTTTTCTCGCGAAAAAGCTTTTTCCTGAGCCGGAGCGACCTATTATCAGGACTCTTTCCAGTTTCACGATTTCCTCCGAACAGCGGCGATACGACCGGTAAATAATAATTCTATTTTTACTAATCAGCGGGACGCGAATGAGCTAATTCATACCAGCGGTCGACAAAGAGTCGCGGCGGATGGGATTTGATACGCCCGCGCGCCGGGGACTGTTGCGCCGTATTTAATGATCTGGCATACTCAAAAAATGTCTATAGATTCGTTTGACCAGGCGCGTCTGGTTCTCGCGGGGTTGAAAAAGCGTTACCCTGCTCCCGGCACGCTCCTGACTTTCCGGTCGCCCTGGGAATTGCTGACGGCGGTAATTCTCGCCGCGCAGTGCACAGACGCCCGCGTCAATACAGTTACGCCGGCCTTTTTCGCCAGATGGCCCGGACCGGAGGAACTCGCCAGCGCGGCGCTGGACGAAATAGAAGAAGTGATCCGGCCTACGGGTTTTTTTCATAACAAAGCGAAGAATCTGCTCGGTTGCGCGCAAATCATAAACGAGAAGCATGGCGGAATCGTTCCGGACAGCATGGAAGAATTGATAAAACTTCCCGGCGTGGCGCGCAAGACGGCCAATTGCGTCCTCTTCGCCGCGTACGGAATTAACGCCGGCATGGCTGTGGACACGCATGTAAAACGATTGTCTTTCCGGCTGGGCTTGAGCGCGAACACCGAGCCGGACGCGATAGAAAAGGATCTAACGGCTATTTTTCCCCGCGAGGAATGGGGCAATGTCAATCATATGCTTGTCCAGTTTGGCCGCGACGTATGCGACGCCCGCAAACCGGCCTGCGGCCAATGCGAGTTTGAGTCCGTCTGTCCAAAACGCGAGCCGCCAAAAAGTCCCCGCAAAGGCGCCAAAAGGATTCGCCAATGAGCATGAATCCCCTCTTAAGCAATAACGAGCTGGAAATCATCGAGTTTATTATTGACGAGCGTCTGCCGGACGGATCCCTCTATCAGGGACATTACGCCATAAATGTGGCTAAAGTGCTGGAAATTATCCGGTTGCCCAATGTCACCAAAATGCCCGGCTCTCAAAATCCGGCCATGATTGGCACCTTCAATCTGCGCGGCAAAGTGATGCCTTTAATCAATCTGGCGGCGTGGCTGGGGAAGGATATGGTCGAAAGCGCCGCCGACAAGGCTCTGATTACGGAATTTAGCGGCGTGAAAGCCGCGTTTTTGGTATCGTCCGTAGCCAGTATCCACCGTCTTGCCTGGGACAGGATCGAACCTCCGAACAAGTACGTGCAGTCGTTTTCGCGCGACAGCATTACGGGCATCCTGAAAATAAATGAAAAAGTCGTTTTTATCCTGGATATGGAGAAGATCCTCGCCAGTATGGACAGCTCCCTCGATATGTCGAAAATGGAGCCGTCGAATATAGCTCCCATTCCGGAGCCAGTGCGACTGTTGCTGGCCGACGATTCCAGCTCCCTGCGCAAGATCGTCAAATCGTTCCTGGAAAAATCCGGATATCAGGTAACCACAGCCAGCAACGGTCGCGAAGCCTGGGAATATCTTTCCAATCTCGCCCAGAGCCAGTCGGGACATAATCTGGATCAGGACGGCATATCGGAAATTGTGGATCTTGTCATCTCCGATATAGAAATGCCCGAAATGGACGGACACGCGCTCACGTCAAAGATCAGGGAAAATCCGGCGCTTCACAATCTGCCGGTCGTGCTCTTTTCCTCCCTCTTTACCGAAGCCTTAAAAGCCAAAGGCATAAAGGTCGGAGCGGATCATCAGGTCGCCAAGCCGGATCTCGCCGGTCTGGATAAAATCGTCAAGGAAATCATGGACGAAAAAATCCATAATTCGCGCTAGGCGCGCTTTTATCCGGGTATGGATATCTTCAATTACAATCCCGGGGCTGTATTGAGCATAATTCTCACGATGACGCGAGTAAGCATCGTCATGTTCATGTTGCCCATATTTTCCACCAACAATATTCCTGTCCCGGTCAAGGCGGCGGCCACGATTGTCATTACCCTGGGAGTATGGCCGCGTCTGGCCTTGTCCGGCGCTCACATGCCGGCGCATCCCTTCGATCTGGTTCTGATGCTCCTCGGCGAAGTCTTTATTGGTCTTGTATTGAGCATGGCCATTAATTTCCTGTTTCTAGGGATCCAGTCCGGCGGCGAGTTGCTCGGTTTCCAGATGGGCTTTACCATGATAAATTTCGCCGACCCTCTCACGGGCAACAATACCGGCATTACGGCTTTTTTTATCTGGATGGCGAGTTTGCTCACATTTCTGGCTTTGAACGGCCATCTCTATATGTTAAAGGGATTCGCCGCTTCCTTTCAAATCATTCCTCCCGGCGCTTTGTTCGTGGGCGACGATATTCTCTGGAACGTGCTGAATCTTTCGGCCCAATTGTTCATTCTCGCCCTCAAGATCGCCGCTCCGGTCATGGTCGCCCTGTTCATGGTCGAGGTCGCCCTGGGTCTGGTGGCGCGAACGTCGCCTCAGGTGCATATCATGGAGTTTGGCTTCCCTATAAAAATTGGCGTCGGCTTCTTCTTTGTGGGACTTTTGCTGTTCATCATGGCCCAGCAGATAGAGGAATTCATTACGGGCATGGACGCGATGATGGAAAACCTGATGCGCTCCATGAGCGACTTCCATCGCTAAAGCCGCGACGACGGTTTCAGGAATTGCTTTTAATGACGAATTTTTATCCCTTTTTTATCAAACCTCTCCGGTTTACGGCGTGAACGAGTCCATCTACGCGTGGCTCGAAGGATTTAAAAGGGCCCTCCCCATCTGTCTCGGCTATCTCCCCGTAGGTTTCGCGTTCGGAGTGCTCGCGACGAAGAATGGGATCCCGCCCGCGCTGGCTGTCGCCATGAGTTGCGTCCAATTTTCAGGCTCCGGGCAGTTTGTTTTCGCCAGCCTCTGGGGCAACGGCGCGGGTTACGCGGCTACGGCTATCGCCGTGGGCATAGTTAACTTACGCTATCTGCTCATGTCCGCCGCCGAAGCGCCCTGGATGAATGGCGTAAATCGCGTAAAGCGCTTCTTCCTGGGGTGGGGAGTTACCGACGAATCGTTTGTATCGCACGCCGCCGCTCTTAAAAATGGCTGGCGCCTGAACACGGTGACAATGTTTGTCTGCAATCAGACGACGCAACTCGCCTGGGTCGGCGGATCGGCCATCGGCGCCTTCTGCGGCGCGCTGGTGGACGATGTCCGGCCTTTGGGCCTGGATTACGCCATCACCGCCATGTTTATCGCCCTTTTGATACCGCAATGCGGAAGCCGGAGACATTTAATCGTCGCGATTTTTACGGCGGCCCTGTCTATCGCCCTGAAATGTTCAGGCCTTGGTCAATGGAATATAGCCCTCGCTGCCATAGCGGGCGCGACCTTGGGATTATGCCTCTCCAGGATTCGCGAAGAGGATGCCAAACGTGATCCGGCCTGACTCTTATTCCGTAAATCTTCTTCTGGCTTTTTTCTGGGCCGGACTGGTTACGGTTTTGCTAAAAACCGCGCCCATAACCCTTTTGAAAGAAAATTCCATCCCCGCAATCGCCCGTCGCTGGCTTGATTACGTTCCAGTCGCCGTCATGGCCGCGCTTGTGGGACCCGATATATTTATTTATGACGGGAAACTCGACTTTGGCTGGCGCAATCTCTTTCTAATGGTTTCCGCGCCTACTATAGTGGTCGCGTGGTTCTCGAAAAATTATTTTATAACCATAGCCTTCGGTCTCGCCCTGATCATTGGCGCCAGATATATGGGATGGGCCGCGTGACGCGGGAAGGCAAGATCCTGGCGCGATTAAATCGTCGCGATATCGCGATGTTCCGGTTTTTGCTGGAAAGCGACGATAACGAAGCCCTATTCAGCGTCCTGGAGCGCGATTCAGGACTAGTAAAAATTTCGTTTTACGAAGGCTCCCGGCGCCGTGTTTTAAATATTTTGCGGGAGATTAGTCTCGTTTTGCCTATGGAGATTCTGCCATGGCCGGCGAATCATTCGCGGCTCGGGAATTAATTAAATGTTATTTTTTATTTGTTGTTAAAAATCGGGATTGGAGCGCTAAAATGGAATCCGGAGAAAATCGCGAATTATTATTGATAGGCGGCGGCGAATTTTGCGCGACCGTAATCGAAGCTCTCGCGCCCGGCCCCTGGCGCGCCGCCGGCGTGGTCGTAAGTGACAGGAGAATAAAAGAAGTCGCGGGCGTTCCCGTCGTCGGTTCCGAATCGAGTCTGAACCTGTTGCGGAAAACTTTTTCGCAAGCCTTGATAACTCTTGGTTATCGCGCGGGTCCCAGGTTGCGTAATTATTTTTACAACCTCCTTACAACTTGTGAATACCAGGCTCCGGCCGTCGCGACTCCTCTCGCGAATAAGGCTCCCGCCGCCGAAATTGGCCCGGGAACCCTGATTATGCCATACGCTCGCGCAGCGGAGCGAGCGCGTTTGGGAGAATGTTGTTTAATAGGCGATAATTGCGAAATCGGCGCGGGCGCCCGCGTCGGAGCTTTCTGCGTAATCGAGCCTGGCGCGATAATTTCGGAAAACGCTATAGTTGGCGACGGATGCCGCGTCGGCGCGCGAGCCGTTATAGGAGCGGGAATCGTTTTAGGCAAAAGATGTTCGATAGCCGACGGCTCGGCCGTCTTCAAGGACGTTCCTCCATATAAAATTTTTAGACAATAAAGGGATCATGCCAAAACTGTTTTATCGATCCGGCGCGAAGCCGGATTTTCTTTTCGACCAGCGAAGTCCGCGCTCTTTCAGACCAACGCGTCAATCGCCAAAACACGCCGCGTTCCCCGGACGATTCTTTTCGTCAACGCCAATGTTTTTTCAACGAGGCCATTAGAATGGATTTTTAATAAACCCGCCGGCAACGAAAAAACAAAAGCGCTCGAAAAATTTACATATCTAAAAATTATACGCCGCGCCGCGAATTCATCCATGGATAACTTATGGAAATATCAATGTAAAATTTTGGCACAAATTCTGCTATAGAGGACTCGAGAGCGCGAGAAAAAACGAGGATCGCGCGAAATTTATACAGAAATAAAACCGCGAAGCCGGGATATACAGAGACGGAAGTCGCGAAACCAAGGGAGAGAGAAAATGAAGAGCATGTCTGGCAAGTCAATATTTGGATCCGCGCTGATTATCGCCGCCATCGTCCTGGCCGGAACCTTCTGTTTCTCCCTTAATCCTACCCAGGCCATGAGCGAAAACGCGCTGGAAGAAATTCAGGCCGCCGATTTTTCCGCCATGATGGAAAAGGAATTTTATTCCCCTGTCATATCCCAGTCCGACGAAGTCACCAGCGAAGCGCGGGAAGTTCTGGATCAGGTGTACGCCGAAAACGCCCAGTGCAGTATCCAAAAGCGCTCCTGCGAAGCGATGGTCGCCATGGGTTACGGCCGCTAATCCTTTCCAGATAAAAAAAATTAATACACTCTTCAACCAAAATGCCCAATCGGGACCGGACGAATTATCAGCCGGTCCCGATTTTTCATCCGCGCCAGGGCAACACGCTCCGCCTTACATGCCGGGCATGAATTTGAAAATGCGGAGATTTTATATTCGACAAAAAAAGAACCCGCGCGAGGCGGGTTCAATCAGCGGGATTAAAAATTATTTGTTAAGCGCCCATTTCGTTAAGCTGGGCCTGAAGCGCCGCTATTTGAGCTTCCAGCGCGTTCATCTTACTCATGGTCGCCGAATCGGCTCCGGAGCCAATCTGTCCGGCGAGGGCCGATAACTGGCTCTTCAAAGATTCGATCTGCTTTTTCAGGGCTTCTACGGAATTGGTGTCCGAAGATTCCCCTCCGCCTCCGCCGCCGGTATTCTGGGCCGCTTCGCCGCCATTCTCATTCTGGGCCGATTCTTCGCCGGCGGAGCCTGACGAAGTCGCCGGGGCGTCGTATTTATGGATCATTTGGGAAAACAATTTTTTCGCTTCGTCGGAAATTTCGACGGTGTCGCCGGTATTGCCCGATCCCTGGACAAGGGAAGTTTTTTTGCGGGAACCGATGTTTTCTATTTCGTCCAGATTCCAGAGAGAACCTACTCGGTAACTGCCGTTTATTTCCATCACGCTTCCTTTTTTATTTATTTATAAAATATTTGTCCTATTTTTTTGCAAGCCGTATGCCATGAAAAAAGGGAAAATTTTTCCTTTTTTATAAATTTGGCGGTTACCCAGGGAGATATGAGGAATTATTTTGCGAAGGAGGTTTGATTTTTTTCAAGCGCGGCGGAGACGGAAAGATCGCCGTCCTTTTTTAAGGTTACAGTGATCCTTCCCAGATTCGAAGTGGCGAAGAGCGGAATGCCCCGTTCCGCGAACCAGGCTTTTACTTTCGGACCGGGAAAATCCCAACGGTTATTATAGCCGCAGGAAACCAGACCCAGTTCCGGCGCGGCCGAGTTAAAGAAATTAATTTCAAAGTTTTTATCTGAGCCATGATGCGGAGTCGCGAAAACGCGTGTTTTTAGATCGGGATAATGGGCTGCCACGCGTCGTAAGGCGCGGGGACCAGCGTCCCCGGGGAAAATCGCGAGGGTTTCGCCCTTCCGCGTCAGGCGCGTTACAAGCGACGCTTCGTTACCCTTAAAGTTTCCGTCTTTTGGAGGATGCAAGACTTCGAGTCGCAGATCGTCGAGGGGGTCTCCAAATTCGATTACGTCTCCTTCGCGGAGTATGCCTCCGGCATTCTTTACGCGGAGATCGCGCCATAGCGGAGCGAAGCGTTTGTCCGGCTCATGGCCATTGTGAAAAAGTTGACCAATCGCGAATGTTTTAAGCGGATGGAAAAATCCTCCCAGATGATCAATGTCGGGATGGGTGTTTATCAAGGCGTTTATGACTGGGCGAGCGTTGTTCGTCAAAACGGGCCGGATAACATTTCGTCCCATGTCAAACCGGTCCGGGGGAGTTCCGCCTCCGTCGATGAGAAGCCGCGTCCCCCTTGTTTTGATTAAAATCGCCTGTCCCTGACCAACGTCCAACGCCTCGATTACGAGGTTTCCATTTAGCGATTTGAGGAATCTTTCGCAGGGAGGAAAGAGGAGAAGGGGGAGGAGAGCGCAGATAAAGCTTTTTTCCGGCGGCTTACGATTTTTATGACCCGCGAGCCAGCAAATCGCGGCGAGCAAACCCGCGAAAGCCAAAAAAACTGTCCATGGCGGCTCGATGAAGGCGGGCTCGTCGAATAATCCCCTCGCCGCGAGAAAATTCAAGACGTTTAATATAAACCGGCATGGGAGCGCCGCCAGCCATAGAGCGGCGGAAGAGAGCGTCGCGAAGATTGGCAAAAGGGAAAATATAAGTCCCAGAACCGCGAAGGGCAGAACCATGATCGCGAGAAGCGGCAACCATAGAAGATTGAGGAAAAACAGCCAGCCGGCTAGATGAAAATAGTTCAAGGAAACAGGCAGGATAAACAGCTGGATCAACAACGAAACCGCAAGAATTTGCGCGGCGCGAAGCGCGATTTTCCCCGGCGCGGAACGCGCGAGGCGCGAGTCCCCAAACGCGCGATTAAATAATGGGGCCGAGATCGTTAAAATTACCAGACAGATTACGGAGAGTTGCAGCCCCGCGTCGTAGATGGAGAGAGGATCATAGAGGAGAATCGCGGCGAGCGCCGTCGCGAGGATGTCCGTTCCTGTCCAGGGAAGTCGCCGCGCCGAGAAATAGACCAGGACGGCGAGCATGCACACAGCGCGCAACAGGGAAGCGGGAGCGTCTCCCAGCCATAAATAGGCGAGCGCGAAAGGGATAGTCGCGAGTCCGGCGAGGCGCGCCCGCGGCCATTTCAGAAAAATTCCCGGTTTCGCCCGCGCTAAGCCAAGGACGCATAAAAGACCGATCAAGGCCGCCGCGCATAGATGTTGACCGGATAAGGCCAGACTATGCGCCAGGCTCGCGGAAGCGAAATTATCCCGCGTTTTTAAATTTATATAAAATCTGTCGCCAAAAATGAGGGCGATAAGGAGGGCTTTTGCCTGGGAGAGGGAATTCTTTTTTTCCCCGCGACGAAGAATTTTTATAAAGCCATTCAGGATTTTTTCGCGCGCTTTGGCGAAATAATCCGCTTTTCCGGAGAGTCGGGGATCTCCCTTATCGCCGAAGCTGGCCATTCGCCAATATATCTCCCGCGCGGCGAACATGGGATAAATTTCTTCGCCGTCCGAGTTCGCGAAAGCGCGAAATCGGGAAACCTTGCGGGCTATGCGAACAGACTGACCAGGAAGGGGCCTCTCCCCCCGCGGCGGCGATTCCCAGGTCCAGACGCAAAGGCCGGGAAGCGGTTCCAGATTATTATATCTAACGTTTTCGAGCAGGATTCGCAGACGTTTTCCGGGCATCCCCCGAACGCTTGTTATATCGCCCGTAATATACCCGTCCTCCAGTTGATTTTCCAGCCACGCCGGGGAAATGGCATCCAGATCGCGAGTCTGGGAAAATCGCGACCAGGCTACGAGAAAGCCGGCGGCGAAGGCCAGGCAAAAAAGGGTCGCCCGGGCCGGAGTCCAGAGACGGCGATCAAAGAAAAATACGAAAGCGGCGCCCGCAAGACAAGCCGCTGGCCACGCCGCGGAGAGAAGTCCCGAGATCAGGGCGAGCAAACAGGACTGCCATAGCAAGGGCGGACGAAGGGGAGGATGACGCATATCGTTTCGCGGAGCGCGCCGGAGATACTCCGGAAGTTAAGAATCGGGTTCCGTTAACGCGGAGCTTTTCCGGTTGCTCGAGCCCGCCGGTTATATTAAATTTATCTTCGGAGACGAGCTTGAGAAGCGTCCGCCAGTCTCGCGCCGTCGCCATTCTCCGATTAGTCGATGCCTTAATCAACCGGGCGCGGGTAACGAGAATTTAACCGGCGGTCAGAACTGGATCGGCGCTCGCGCCCCGAATCTAGCTCATATCCCTGGCCTGATCCATCTCCTCGGCGCGTCGCTTTAAGGTTTCGCGGTGATCGTATAATTTTTTGCCTTTTCCGAGGGCGATCTCCACTTTAATAAGGCGGTTCTTGAAATAAAGGCGCGTGGGCACCACCGTAAATCCTTTTTGGGCGACAAGAGACGCCAATCGGCTTATTTCGCGACCGTGAAGAAGCAGGAGTTTTGGGCGATCCGGATCCTGCACCGCGTAGCCCCCGTTGGCGTAGGGGGCGATATGAAGGGATTGCAACCACGCCTGGCCCTCGCGGAAATCGACGTAGCTATCGACAAAATTCGCCTGCCCGGCGCGCGCGCTTTTTACTTCCGGACC
>CAMWPE010000008.1 GCA_947176055.1 uncultured Desulfovibrio sp. | reverse complement strand
CGCTAATCTGCTTCAGTCCGCAAGGACATAAAACAGGCGGTTACTCGCGGATGTTGGCGCATCCGCCGGGCCGTGGCGGACTCGTAGTCCGTCGGCGGGGGGGGGACGCAACCTTTCCCCTCGCCACTGCCTGCGCTAGATCATAGTAAATCCAGACATCGTCCGCGTCCCGATTCAGTACGCGCTATGCGCGGCAATTAAACAAAAAGACCGTCCGGAAGACGGTCGTCCCATCAAGTAAGTCGTCGCCGCTATCGCGGCCAGTTCCCGCCTTTATTCGCCATCTGTTACCGGCGACACAAAGCCGGCCTTTATGAGATCCTCCATGTGATGATCCACCGTATCCGTCCGGATTTCGCTCAAATTGTAAATTTTCGCCCGCTTCGCCGATCCTTCCATCCATTCCTCGAGGGTAGGGTTCGGATCGAACATGCTTTGCCACATCTTGACCGCGAGTTCCCGATAATCCTTCGCCTCGATTTCATAGCCGTCCATACACCTGTATTTCATTGTTCCTCCTTAAACGGCGACGGCGAGAACCGCCGCCCTGCGTTGATAAAAGAGCGCGAGCTTTTGCGAGATGCCTGCCCACAGGCTGTCCTCTTCGCTTTTTCCTTCATAAATATAAAGCGTCTTGCCGTTCGTTTTGACGGATTTTATCGCGTAGCCGGCCTTGCGTAGTCTGGACAACGCGGATCGCGCCGTGTGATTTAGCCAGCCGAGTTTTTCGCAAACATAATCCAGACTGACCGGATTTTTGCCGGAAAGCGCTTCGAGAAATTTCCTGTTGGCTGGCTGGAGTTGGCTGGCTGGTTGAATTTGCTCGCCGACTTCCATTTTTTCGCACACGTCCATGAATTCGGCAAGAAAACGGATCCAGCCGCAAATTTTAGCGGCGTTTGAAGTTCCGGAATGATGCCTGAATTCTATCGTGCCGTGCCTGTGATAAGACTCGAGATTGACCTTGTAATATCTCGACCCTTGAATCGCCGCGATTCTCTCTATGGAGCCGGCTTCTTCGAAGTTTACTCCCATAATTTTCTTCATGGATAAGCAGTATTTGTTGGCGTTGTCTCGTCTGCTTGACGGCATAAAAGCGTCAATATCGTCCTCAAATTTCGCGTATCTTCTAATTATGGTTTTTATTGCTCCCAGCTTGATTCCGGCGATATCGAAATGAACATGGAAGCCGCAGGATTTGTTCGCTGTGGCTCCGGCGTCCTCAAGAGCGCGGGCGACGATCTCGACCTTTTCGAGGCCGGCTTCGCCATGCAGGATCGGCGAGACAACTTCAAAGCCGTCCTGAATTGAGCTGTCCGGAACAATCTTCCAATGCGGCTTTGTCTGGTGGTTGTAGGTTTCCTCCTCAACTTTGACGCCGACGGCTTTAAGCGCCTTCAGAGCTTTTTCACGGCTGATTCCCGATATTTCAAGCTCGACTCCAAATCTCCTATTCATTTCTCAACTCCTTGATTTTCAATGAAATTCTCTTCGCGTGTGTTACATTGCGTAGAGTTTTCGAAGATGCAAGTCATTTTCGCGTCATAATTTGAAAATCAGGGATTTATGTATAATAACAGGAAAATAAACGGATTAAAAATAGAAGCCTCCCGGATTAGGAGGCTTTAAAGGATTATTCGCTCGCCAGCTCTTCAAGCCTTTTTCTCAAGGGTTCGGCCAGTCGCTCATGCTTGCGCCACAGCGCTTTGGCGTATTCGTCTCCGCAGGCAAGATCGGCCAGGGTTCGCGGGGTCAGGTACTCTTCGTCAAGCCTCTTGAGTTCCTTTTTGATCGTTTCCGAAGACGCGTGGATAGCGACTTCGCCAAGCGCGAAACCGTAAAATTCGAGCGTTTTCGCAAGGTATTTCTCGTCTGACTCCCCCTCGGCTGATATCAGGCGTATACGTTCGATATTTTCGTCAACCTCGTCTGGACGCATAAAAGCGGCTTTGCCGGTATCCCAGTAACGTCCGTCAATAAGTTCGTAAACTACTCTTTCCATGCTCTGCTCCTTATCGCGTATAGATTTGTTTCGCTTCTTCTTCCGAAGTCGCTTGCTTGATTTCCCGCTTTTTTTCGCGACAGGCCGCGAGGATTGAAACTCGACGCCGGACGAAATCGCGATAAATTTGAAGATAAGCCGACGCGGAAATTTCCAGATCAGTGTCTTCGCCGTCGGCGGTCATGCAATGGATGGTTACGGGATCGTGGGGAAACACGATAGCCAGTGTCGCCAAATCCGTCAGGTTTAGTTGATCATAGAGACTGGTTGAAGCGATATACGCGGCTTCGTCGAGTTCGAACATATGGCCGCCGAAAATCGCGGCCCTCGCCTCGTCGTTCAGAGCTACGATATAGCGTTGTTTTGCAAGCTCCAGGCTGGGATCCGACTCGCCGGTTTCCTCGCTTTCCGGATGTTCAGTTTCCGAAACGGAGACTTGTTCTTCTAGAGTCCGCAGAACTTCAATGGCTTCGCCGCCGACTAGCGCGTTAGCCGCCGACGCCGCGCGGGAATTGACATAGCCCACTAGCGCCACAGCCGAATTCGGAAGACTGGCTGGAGCAGCCACGCCAGTAAACTCGGGATAACCCTGGCCCAAATTGTTTACAACAATGGAGAACAGGCCGACCTTGGAGCCTCCGGACGCGCCGGGACAGGAGGATCTGAACCAGCAACTACTCCAGTTTTCTCCAATGGAGATATACATGCCGCCTCTTTGAAGACCGTTTTCGTCAAAGAGGCGAATGGAATCTGAATGCAATTCGCTATGGGGATTTTCAATTCCCACACGAATTCTTCCGGCGATATTCATGACCGACGAGCCTTGGGCGCCATTATAAAGGGCGTCAAGCCGAGCTTTGTCCGTCGCGCTCATCAGGCCCTTTGACGATTGCGTGGCTATCGCGTCGGTTGCAAGACCTATCCAGGCTGTCCAGACGCCGGCCGAATACGCTCTCTGCCATACTCCAGAGCCATTGTAAGCGATGGCGAGCTGGGAGCGGTTTGCGTCGGCTGATATTTCCTGGAAGAAAGTCTGGATTATAAAAACAAAGCCGTCGCCTTCGAGGCCCGCTTTCGAGCGACTGATCAAAAATACTCCGTCCAACGCGCTGTCGGCGGTCGCCAGCGAGCTGGGCGCGTAATATTTCGCGATTCTGAACAGGGCATCCGCGGCGATACTTTTCGCCTCAAGCGCCTTTGTTTTAGCGTCTTGCGCGACGGTTGATGTCGCGTTCAATGTCGATTGCATGGCGGCGACGGACGCGAGCGCGGATTCCGCGCCGGACGCCCCGTTGTTGGCTTGCGTCTTCGCTTGATCGACGGAAGCCTTCAGGGTCGCGAGCCGGTTTTCCACAGTGTCGCCGTCGGCGAGGAGAACTTGCGTCGCCGTCGGAGGCGGCATTACCGAATAATCCGCGGCGAGCTTGTTTGAAGCCACTTTCAGGCCGGCGCCGGCGATGTCGGGGAGAATCTCCATTACCGGAATAAGCCCTTTTTTAAAAAGCCATTCGCCAGGCTTGCACAGTTTTTCTATTATAGCTGGTCTCATTATAAATAGGAGCAGTAAGATTCAGGTTCGACTTTACCGGCGATACTGCCAGGGAAATAGTCCGGGCCTTGTCTGCAAGTGATGGAGCCGCCATCCTTGCAATCGTACCTTTGTCCTGTGACGCTCTTGCCGGGCGCGACCTCAAACGAGAATGTGTCGCCGGATCCTGTTAAGGCTATAATACCCCTGAGATTCGCGCGAGCGAAATACAGATAATGGCCGGAACAAATAGCCTTTGAGATGGTATACCCGTTTCTTAAGTAAATTGTGCCGTTGGCCGTAGCCTGAAGTCCAACTATACTGACGCCCTCTTTGGCTTGAGCAGGCGTAGTCAATAGAGTGGGCAAGCTGACGCCAGCCCTGATTTGGGTTAGACAACCTCCGCCCGACGAAAGGAGGCTGATGGTCGCCCGACCGCCATCTGGAAACGCGCCGGCGGCGTTTTTAATCTCAAGGCTCATGCCGAACAGAAGCAAGTCGCAAGCTGTTTCGGCGATTATCGCGCCGCTATAAACGGCGCTGGACGACGGGTAAACGACATGTTCAACATTCAGCTCATAAAGGCTGTACGAGCCCGTTCCGGCCACGGAGACAGTCGGCGAATGAGTATTGGCGGGATTCCGGATTGTCACGGTTCTGGTCGAGCCAAGATTTCTCGGCCATAACTGCAAAGCGCCCGTTGTGCGGGCATAATCCATCAGAGTTATAGCTTCTTCGTAAACGCCGTCGTTGATCTCAATTTTGACGATATTTGAGGCAAAATTATAATTTTCGCAGACAAAACTTATGCACGGCTGGATCGAGGCGAATGGCAGATTGCGGGACAGACCGCGACCTTCGATAAGAGTGTTTCCGGCGTTGGCGTGCGATTTATCGACATAAAAAGTGGTGTTTTTTGTCAGCCAGATGGGAAGCTTCAAAGTCTTCATCATCTTTTCGAAGACAGCCGTGTCCATGCTTTCCGGATCGAAGTAAATTTTATCTTGAGAATCGACCATGAGCCCGCCGCCGGTCTGGATCATCCCCAGCACAAGCTGACGAATCTGCGCTTTCGGCATGGCGGCGAAATCGACGTTCAATTTGTTCGAGAGGACGGTCAGTCCGTTGCCGGCCATATCGCCAAGCAGATCGTCAAGGGGTATCAGCTCTTTTTTGAATACCCATTTCCCGATCTGAAAAAGTTTGTCTATTAGAGCTGGTCTGGCCACGCGCGACTCCTTACTTGTAAATTTCCACCTGGAACTCGTCGCCGGCGTCGGCGGCGAACAACAGTTTTACCGACATACTGGCCGCTCCTCCGGCGGACACTTCCTGAAAATCCTTGTCCGGCGAAAGCTTGAGTCCAAGCCAATGAAGCTCGATCCTGTTTTTTGATGGCCTGTAGTCGATGCCGGATGGAAAAGCCAGATAACCGCCGGCCGCGACCGCCGCCGCGATGGTCCAGGTAGCGCGAAGAGGGTAGAGAAAGTCCCTGCGAGTGATGTATCCTTCGTCCGACAGCTCGATGGTGAGTTCGGCGTTGGTGCTCTGGATAATCGGAATCGTTATTTCATGTGTGATGAGCTGGCCATCCTGCGGCAGGACTTTATAATATTTCCCGTGATTGGCATACGCGTAGAGGACTTCCGTCGTTTCGCCCTCGAGATGACCGATTACGCCTACTTCGTAGATCCACCAGCCGCCCACGTCGGCGGGAATGGTGCAGTGCAGGAGGGCGATTTTCGGATCATTCCTGTCCCTGTCGCGGGAGTCGATTGGTCTGCGATGCACTTCATGGACAAGTCTTGTCACGCTCGAGAGCGGAGTAACGTCTTTCAGATTGGCGTCGCCGACGGCGATCTTGGTAAGTACAACGGCCTTGCCAAGGGCTAGCGCCCGCGCTTCAAGAGCGGCGCCCGCGTCGGTCAGGACAGCGTAATAAGTCGATGCCATAAATATCTCCGTGTAAAATTATTGAGTTCCAATTTGGAAGGACGTGCGCGTCACGACGCTCAATTTGGTATTGTCCGACGCGGGCGGCGCATAGCCGCTTAATTTATATACAGCGGACGTGACCCCGCCGACGCCAACGCCAAGTCGCGCGTTCATTTCCGGAGGAGACGGCGGCGGGAAATAGATATGACTGCGGAGCGAGCTTAAGCCCGTCACGCCGACGCCGACGTATTCTTCCAGATCGAGATTTATGGACGTGATGAAATATTCGATTTTGGAGCGTCCAGGCTTGTACTCGTTGGCCAGAAACCAGGACAGTTCGGCCGCGTCCGGCCCAAAGACCGTGTTATTGACGTCAATCCAGACGCGGAAATGCGCCCACAGCTCGGGATCGGAGGCGTTCAAGATCTTTGTTATAAAATCGTTTTCAAGATAGATTTTTTCGACGCCGCGAATCTTGCCGCCTAGCTTGTGCCATCGATAGGCGTTGATCACCCGGTTTTTATAGGTGGCGTCGGTGTCGCTCCGCGTTCTTGGGACGCCCCGACTATCGCCGAACAAGGCTACGCGATTTTCCTCGCAGGTTATCGGCGTCCATTGCCGTCTTAACCAGACGATATCTTCCCTCGTCCGGTCAAATTCCAGGGCGAGACCCTTGACGATGGCCGAGACCGACCCGGGATTGAAAATAAGCGACCAGTTCAGGCGGTCATGAAAATATTTCCAAAAGGCGCTCACGGCTCCGAAACCCAGTCGATGGTAAATTTGAGGGAATTGAGGACAGGCAATTGATCAGGTTCGATGGTAATATCGCCGGTCGGGGACTGCCATCTCACGCGCTTGACCGATTTCATGTTTATGAAGCCCGCGGCCAATCTGTCGCGGACAACGTCCTTGCCCAGCGAGAAGCGCGGAAGCTCGTCGGCTTCAGTGGAGGAAAACATCTTTCTGACCGCGTTTTCGACATCGGTTATTATTTCTTTAGCGTTGCCGGCGAGAATTTCGATTACGCCCTGGACATTGATGTTGACCGGTCTGGGAGCTTTTACTTCAAGATCGTGGTTGATGACGATGGCGTCGTCCAGGGCTTCGCGGACTTTTTTGAGAAGATTGGCTGTGGGCATACCGGCGGATCCCTGGATAATGACATCGACGGTGCCCTCGCCGCGCGGATGCTGATCCGCGACATGGACATAAAGGACGCCGGGAACGGAATAAGCGGCTTTTTCATAGGCCGCCCGGGTAACGCCGGCTTGCGATTTCCAGGCAAGTTTATAGCGCTCGCGCAAGGATACGTCGCCTTCTTCGTCAGCCCCCTCGTCGGTTAGCCAGTCGGCTGAATTGGAGACGGCTCCGATCCCCTCAACGGGCGTTACGAGCTCGCAGATCTGGCCGACTGTGGCGTTCGATCCCTGTCCGTATTCTTCGGCTGTGACAGGGACGGCGACGGACTTTGCTCCTTCGGGCAACACCGCGAGCTGATCTGTGACAAAGCGATAGACATTCCCTTCGCCGTCCGGAGGAGTTCGCAGGATTCTGCCTTGAGGTATGCGGATATTGCCAAGGCTCATGTTTTCGGCGCGATAAAAGAGAACGTTGCCTTTGGCTTTAGTAGCGGGCTTTCTCGTCAAATCCACCTGGCTGGCGTGCAGATCAAGCCATTCGCCGGAAGACTCGGAGGGTATGGCCTCCCTGTGGACAAGGGACAAAAGATTATAAATTTGCCAGCTTCCCCAGGCGAATATTTCAATGATCCCGCGAGCGACGCCCTTGTTCAGATTGAGACGTCTGGGAAGCCAGCCCTTGGCGGCGTACTCGTCCTGAACGGCTTCGATGCGCTCGTACAGAGCGGCTCTTATATCGTCTATATCCCTGTCCAGACGGACGCTCATTCTATCCCCATACCTTTTTTTCGGATTCTGTAATCTTGATCGGATTCGGAGCGCGGCGGCGACCATCCGACACAATCAGCTGGCGTATGTCCTTGTCGTACTGGAGGACTAGGTTCATCGGCTGATCCTCAGAGATAAATTTCCAGTCGATGGTCGCGGAGATACTTTTTGCGTCCCAGGCGATAATTTTAGCGGAAACCGAGCCGACGGCGACCCTTGGATCCGATTCGACGCGCGAAATCAGCTCGGCGACGAACGCGTCCCTTGTCAGGGTCGTCGACTCTTCGTAAAACCAGTCCGGAATCAGGGAGCCAAAATCCAGGTCGTAAAAGAGGGAGCCCAGATAGGTCATTAGCCTGAGTCTTATATCCTGGACGCCGGTATCGACATCCGAAGTAAGAACAAGCTCGCCATTGGCCGCCGCTTTCGCCTGACAGTCGTCATCGAGAGCTATATCTTGTCCCCATAATCCGGTCATGGGGAAAGACTAGCAAAAAACGGGATTACAGGAGGGAATATAAGCGCGTCTTGCAAAAGAAATTCGACTTTCGCAAGGAAAATGAGAATGGGACTAATCGGGACTGCCGCCGCTTCTGGAGGCGGCGAAGGAATTGCCGGAACAGGAAATATCGCCGTTTACGGTGAGCGTGCCGTTCAAGGTGATTGTTCCGTTGGTCGTGCGATTGGCGTTTTCAATCGTCGTCCCGCGACCGCCTCCGGATCCGGAACAGGTTTCGTTTCCCTTTTTGACTATTTCCGGAGCCTGAAGCGTCAATGTGCCGGACGCTTCGATATTGGCGTCGCCGCCGGCCTTGACCATGACATTGCCCGATGCCTCGATGGTCGCGTCGCCGCCGATTTGAACAGTCCAGTTTTCCGGCGAAACGGTAAGCCAGGAGCCGTCCTTTTCGATTTTTATACTCACGCCAGGCTGTTGTTGAATCACCAGTTCGTCAAGACCGCATTCCGGAGCCATGTTTCCCTGCCAGCGGAAATTACTGATCCTGGGATAATTGGGATCGCCGTCGTAATAGCTTAAATCGCAAAGCGTTCCGGTCGCGGGCGGACAGACTATACCCCTGTTAGCTCCTCCCCACATGATAGGAATTTCCACTTGCGGGATGACAGGCTCGGCTGGATCCGGCGTCTCGTCGTTGCGGAGCGGCTGGACATCGGCGTAATAGCGACCGTCGCTCGCGTATGAGGCTACGATTTTAGCCTTACGGACGACGCGGTAATAGCTCCGCAAATCCGGCATCGATAATTCGACGGAGCGCTTTATAAGGGAAAGCAGATCTTCTTCGGCCATATTAACCCCAGCCGCTGTTTACGCCGTAGCCGATTTTAGTAGTGTTGCCATCGCCGGAAAGGGTATGAATTACTTCTTCGGCGCGAACAAGCTCCGAATATTCCCGCAATTTGTCCCTGATCCGGACTTCCATGCTTGCGGTCAAGCCTGGGATAAGAGTGGAGACGACATAGGACATTCCTCGCGGGTTTGGCGAGCAGGAAATGAGATTTTGCGCCGTCTCAATAATATAGGTCGGCCCCGGCTCATTTCCCGCCGACCAGCAAAGTCCGTTCTCGCCAAGCCAGACCGCGTGGGCGGACATGTCGATGCCGAAGGATCTTTCCAGACTCTGGCTCAACTGCTTTATCGCGCGGGCTACGGTCACATCTGAAAAAACGATATGCGGAAATACCTGCGGCTCGATCTCAATTTTGTCGACCGCCAGGCCCGTCGCTCCAAACAACCGCTTCGCAACTATGTCCGCCGGTTCGCCATGCATGGCCTGGGTAATTTTGGTATCAATGAGGGCTTGTTCAAGACCCACGCAGAAAACGCGCATGGCGTCAAGTTCGGCCGTGAAATCTTTTATCGTCCCTTCCCATTCATGCCATGTTCCGCCTTCGCCGCGATGACCGAACCTGATTTTGACTTTCTGTTTCTTTTCCAGCCCCGCGCAGACTTGTCCGTCAGGATCCGGAATGACGATCTCGCAAGTTGAGACAACGGCGCGTCTTGCGTATGTCAAAACCACGCGCGGGCTTCGCAGGACTTCGAAAGGCCCGACATTGCATCTTATGTTAATGCCTTCGATCATCAATCCAGCTCGATGATTATTTTATCTTCTTCAGGTTTCGCCTGGGAAGAACCGGCGGCGTTTTGCGCCTTGTTTTTGGCGTTTTCCGCGAGCTCGCTGGGAGTCGGCGATTTCGCTTGCGCCTTTTCTGTCTTTACGACAGGCGGATTATGCTCCGTAAAGCCAAGGGAGGCCGTGATCTCGTCCGTGGCGTCGCTTTCGGATGTCTGCAGTTTGGAGAAAACCACCTGCCTTATTCCCCTCGCGAGCAGATGGCGATTCGCCACGTCGTAAATTTGCGGATTGGCCTTGCCATCGACCTTGCCGAACATCGCGGAAAGCTTCTGGAGCTTGTCGTAACAGGAACTGTCATCTTCGGTGGTGAGATAGAGGGAAACAGAAATTTCGCAGTCTTCGAATCCTTGCGGCGTCTTTTTCTTGCCGGACGCGCCGTCCACCTTCTGCTCGTCAAAACGGACTTTGCCATCGACGGTAAGAGACTGCATGATACCCGGGACTTCCTCGCCGCCAAGACTGATCGCGCCGTCTTCAAAAACGATGAATTTACCCGCCATTACGCTCCCTCCAGTTGAGTAATCTGCCCCTGCAGATGAGTTGTAAGGGCGGACACAAACTCTTCCGGAGTCTGGACTCCTTCCAGAATGACGCTCTGAATGGAGATCGTATAACTATGGCTTTCTTTCGCCCCAATTGATCTTCTCTCGTCGCCTTCTTCAAAACTGGACGGAGGCGGCGGCGTCCGGACTGGAGGGAGTTCCGGCTCGCTCGCCAGCGGATTTGGAATAACCGCTCGGGGTATATCCGGAGCGTTTATCCCGGCGAAAGCCGGAGAAAAATATTGCTCGGGAGCATCGAAAGGACTGGCGGAATAACCAATCTGAAGCTCGGGATTTAGCGATGTAATTTCTCTTTCGACATTGCCAAGCGCCGCGCTCACGGAGCTGGTCAGCTCTTCCTGTCCCTGTTTTACGCCTTCGCCGAGGGTTGTCATAATCCTGCTTCCGGAGAGAGTCAGATCGGAGAGCGGCCCAGTCTTCGCGTCCGAGAACGGCAAAAATTCGCGAATGCGGGAAAAGACGCCGGACACGCAATCAATGAGCGAATCGGCGTAAGACAGGACGCCATCCTTGAGGGTGCTTAAAAGTTTCGCGCCGGACTCGAAGAGGCTAATACCGCTAAAAAAACTCGTTACGTCATTCCAGGCCCCAACAAAGAAATCGACAACGCTGAAGTTCGCGAAGAAGTCGTAAATCGACTGGACGGCGCCGATTACGAGATCTTTAATGCCAAGAAAATTGAGTATCGAGTTAAAGCTGTCGCAAAGGTTCTGCCATATGCTCTTCGCCGCCTCGCAAGCCCCCGCGAAGTCGCCCGTAAAAAGGGCGATAATCCATTTAAATAAATTGATTGCGGTGGAGATTCCGCTTGCGACTATATTAAGAGCTACCGCGAGGCCTTCGAGGGCTTTTGTAAGTATGGCCCCTATAGTCTCGCCAAATCCTCTGACGCTGGACGCGGCCGATGTTACTTGTGTCCCAAACACTTTGGCGAATATGGAGCCAATGGTATCCAGAACTCCGCGCAACTTGTTGATCGCTGGCATAAAAGCGTTGATTACGCCATTAATATTGATCCCCTTCGCGATCCCCGCGAAAAATTCCTTGATTCGATAAGCGATCTTGCCGACCGTCGTCACAAATTTTACCAGTCCATGCGCCTTGATTTCTTTAGCTAGTTCTCCCCTTATTTCGCCGGACGAGCCTTTCAATGTGTCAAACACGGCGCATACGCCCTCGAATACCAGTTTTATGTTCCGGTACCATCGGGCGATGACAGTGGCGATTCCGCCAAAGTTGTTCTTCCAGGCGGTATAGAGCAGGGCCACAACGCCAATTATAATCCAGACTGGAGCGCCCAGCCCCAGAAGCGCGACCTTTACCGAACCCAACGCGCCGGTGATAAAAGACATGGCCTTCCCGATCAGCGCGAAGCCGGCGGCGAACGCGGTGATACCAATGGCGGCTGTCGCGAGGTATCCAGCGACTTGCAGAATGAA
Organism: uncultured Desulfovibrio sp.; assembly: GCA_947176055.1. GTDB lineage: Bacteria > Desulfobacterota > Desulfovibrionia > Desulfovibrionales > Desulfovibrionaceae > Desulfovibrio. The sequence goes on along the minus strand of CAMWPE010000008.1, from coordinate 11,367 downwards.
CTTGCCGACCTTGCTCCCGGCCAGCTTGTCAAAGACTCTGATAAGGCCGGTAAAGAAGTCGACGACTTTCCGGACAACGGGAATAAAAATCTTGCCAATGGTTATTTGCAGGGACTCCCAGGCCGACCCCAGGGAACGAACCGATCCGGCGAGCGTGTCGTTCATGCGATCCGCCATTTCCTGACACGCGCCGCCGCTGTTTTTCAGGACTTCAACATATTTTTTGATCTCTCCGATTCCGCCCTGCTTGATAAGCTCGGCGAACCCGGCGACGGCTTCTTCGCCAACGACGGCTTTCATGGCCGCCATCTGTTCGGCGGTTCCCATCTTTTCAAGCTTTCCGGCCATCTCGCCAAGGATTTCAATGGGACTGCGAAGATTTCCAGCCTGATCCTTGACCGTGATTCCCAGCTTCTGAAATACTTGCTGGGCGTCTTTCGCGGGCGCGGCCATCTTGTTCAGCATGGCTTTTAGCGTCGTGCCGGCCTGGCTTCCCTTGATGCCCACGTTGCCCAAAAGTCCGGCCATCGCCGCCGTTTCTTCGATGGAAAGACCGGCTGTCCTGGCCACGGGCGCCACATATTTCATTGTGTCGCCAAGCAACTCCATATTGGTGTTCGCCGTGGAGCAGGTTTTGGCAAGCACGTCGGCGCATCTTCCCATCTCGTCGGCTTTCATGCCGAAGGCGCCAAGAATATCGGAGGAGATATCGGCGGCGCGACCGAGATCCATCGCGGTGGCCGCGGCGAGATTTAGAACGCCCGGAAGAGCCGCGATAGTTTCATGCGTCTTGAAACCGGCCATGGCCAGATACTGCTCGCCCTGCGCGACCTGGGAAGCCGTAAACTGCGTGGTCGCGCCCAGATCGCGGGCCGTCGCTTCCAGAGCTTCCATGTCTTCCGAGCTGGCGTTGGAGATGGCGCCAACCTTCGCCATCTGATCCTCGAATCCGGCGGCGACGGACACGCATTTGCCAATGCCTGCCACAACCGCTCCCGAGGCTATGGCGACCGGAGCCATAGCCAGCGCGAGATTGCCCATGCGCTGGCCGAGCGTAAGGACGCTCCCTCCAGTCGCGTTTAAAGACGAGCGGATGGCCTTAAGCGGCCCCGACAGGAGATCCTTAAGGGACAGGGTGGCGAATACGCTGAAGACTTCCATTATCTTTTTTTGCGACCGGAGCGGGAGGTTCCATTAATAAGCCGCGATAATGTTTCAAAATATCTTTTTTCAATCCACGACGCTTGCGCGAACTGTTTTTGCCACTCTTCAATATCTTCGGACGGCTCCGTATGGAGCCAGCAGCGAATAAGAGCGTCTCTCGTCGCGTAAGCGTCGGTTTCTAGTTTCCCAGTTCTGCCGAAATGCCCACGCCGCGAATGATGGCGGTCGCGAAACTGGTCGCGATGCCGGGATATTCCTCCATTTTTTCCATCAGCTCCTCGCGCTCTTCAGGATGAATCACGTCGAGCAAAAGATTTCTGGAAGCCTGGCTGGAGTTCTTCGCGGCCTTGTCCTGCAATCGCTGAATCTGGGTTTTGGTCGGTTTGGCGAAACGGAAAGTCACGGAGACGGCTTTCGCGTCCTCGGCGGATTCGCCGGCCCACGGATCCTCAAAGGAATGGGTGAATTTTACATACTTGCGATTCTCTTCCATTTTTTATCTCCTTCTATACAAAGAAATCGCCCGTGTCGTTCTTGGCCGGACGACCGTTCCAGTCGATGGGCTCGAGAATGGTAAATTCGCAGGAGATGGGACTGGCGTTGTCGTCGCCCTGCGCTCCGCCCGCTCCGTCAAATCCGGTGATCTTGACGCTTTTCAGGGTATCGACCACCGTGCCCATGTCGTTGTTGGCGTAAGCCACAGCGATGGTAAAGGGATCGTGATCGTAAATTCCTCCGTTGCCGGTCAGCGCGTCCGCGAGCTTTTCCCATTCGTCGCGATCAAGAACCATGCTTCCGGAAGCCTCGTAATTAGTCCGGCCATAACCCCTTGGCACAGCTCCGCGACCGTATCTGGCCTCGATGCCCTGTCCGTCCGTGTATTTGATTTCGGTAATGCCGACGGCCTCGCCGTGGGGAAGCATCACATGGATGTCTTCCCAGTCGTAATTTCTGCCGTTAACAGACATGTCATTCTCCCAGCAATTCCTTTTCGTAATAGTCAATTCCGGACGCGGTAAGGCGAAACTCGCCTAAATATTGCTCCGCAAGATGTCCTTTGTCTTTCGCGTAAAGGACAGCTCTTTCATACAAGGGATTTTCCTGGCCCCAGACGCTCAATTCCCCGGCCTTGATTACAAGCCCGTCTTTGTCAAGAAAGCGTCTGTAAAGTCGCCGGTACACTTCTTTTCTGGCCTTCGCGAATTCCGTCATCCTACTCGTCCTCCAGTCTTGGATCGAAACTGGATCCGGCGTAAACATAGCGCGGATAGAGCTTGATCTGACGGATTATGCCAATGCCGATAAGCGTGATGTCCACGGCCACGCCATTGTTGGCGATGTCCTGTCCTGGCGCGATATCGATGACATAAGCCGCGAGCTCCTTCGGATTGGCCTTGACCATCGTATCCAGCGCGTTGCCAAGATTTGCCTTGAGATAAGTCAGGCCCAGGCCATTCGCGGCGCGAACCGGATCGCCTGTCTCGTCGTACAGGGATTTTAGCGCGGCTATTCGCAGGAGGCGAACGGCTTTAAAGACAGTTCGCAGGACTTCCTCGTAGCGGAAATCGCTAGTAGCGTCGGCCATTGTCCTGGAATCGCCCCAATAGACGCCATCGAGACCCGCGTACTTTTTCGCGGTGATGTAGCCCGCGTCTTCCAGCGTCGCCTGAATAGCGTCCCATTTTTCGGGAAGCGTCAATTGCGAGATCGAGCCGTCGCGGACGCGTCCCGTCGCCCTCTGCACGGGAATGGACATTACCCGGCCAGCCTGAAGCGAAGCCGCGTTGACCAGATGGGATCTGCCAGTGGAATCGGCTACTTCGCCAAATTGCGGGCAGACAGTCACAAAGCGTCCGGCGAAATCCTGTTTTTCCCGCAAAAGCCAGTCCGCGAAATCGTCCAGATCCTCGCCCGCGTATGGCAGCCTCGTCTCCAGCTTGAAATAGGTCGGCCTGTGGATATTCCAGAGCTCTTCGGCCCTGGTCTGCGCCGCCGCCCAGTCAACGGAGTCGGTTGGAGCCGCGATGTGGACGAATTCAACATCATGCGTCGCGAGCGGGCTTTCCAGCGCGTCCATGACGTCGGCTATGGAAGAAGTCGGCGCGAGAATATCGCAGACATAAGTCGTTCCGGCTATGTAATTCCCTTTGGGGAAAGTGACGGTTACTCCCAGATCATCGACTTTGGCGGTTCCATCTACAGGGATAGTCCGGACGCGCTCGAAGCTGTCGCCGCCGTCAATGGACAGCTGGTACGTTCCCTCGTTGAGATCGCCGCCTTTAACGATCTGGATAACCAGTTCGCCTCCTGCCAGAACGCCGGAAGAGCCGACCGAAATCTTTGGGCTGGCCTGATCGCCGATAACGTTAACCGGCCCTATGGCGGTTCTGGTCGCGAAAGAAAAGGTCGCGCCCGCTTCCAGACTGGCGTCGGCGGGAAATACCAGGGTCGCTCCGGTCGCGTCGCTTCCGGATCCGATAACGACCTGTTCCGAAGACGTTTCGGGAGACTTGAAAGTCTTGCCTCCGTCGGTCGAGATCCCCAGCGTCGCGCTCCCTATAGCGCCCCCCGTCGCCGCGCGAACGACAATATCGGCGTTTTTCGCGGCTACTCCGGATACCTTTGGAGAAATCTTGCTTCCGGCAATTTTGGGCTCGCTTATATAGGACGACTGTCTTCCCGCGACAGGGACGGCCACGATAACCGGTTCCTGTCCGGCCGTCGCGATCATATGGCGAAGCCTGTCGACAAGCGGGCCGACGCCCAGCGTTTCCTTGAGATTCGTCCTCTTGCCGATGAGATAGGCTTTGCCGACCTGTCCGCGAGAGCAGACTCCGGCGATGATAGCCTTGCCGTCAACTCCGCCGGGAGCGAGCCCGCTTGTTCCGTCGATGAGATAGGTCAATACGTCGCCCATTAGCGTCTCCCTCCGCCCAGACGGCGCCCGTCCAGCGCCTCCAGAGCGTTTTTATATTCCTCTTCGGTCGCGACCCGATCCGGAAGCCAGCCCATATAGCGAAGCAGCGCGGCCTGTTTCCAGGCCGGAACGCCAAAAGCTTTCGCGTAATCGTCGACCGTAACCTGAACAGGTTTTTCATCCTGCTTCGCCGAGCGCTCGTCGTATTCCGGCAGTTCTGCCAGACAGCCCTCCGGCTCCAGTTCGCCGAAAATTTCTCCTTCCTTGATTGTCCCGTCTTCGTTAAATCGCATACGCGCCTCTTATTTGTAATGAAGTTGCAGATTGTGCGAGCGAATAAGCTCTTCGACCTCGATGGCCGTTATCCGCCAGAGAAAGGTCACGAGTATCAGCTCATTAACCTTATTAAAGACCTTGATGACCGACTCGCCCACGCGGGTGTCCCTTGGCCTGGCAAAGGTAGCCTTGTGACCGGTAATCTTTACAAAATTGCCGCGTTTGTCGTCGATGCCCCTGGGAAGCTCCGCGAGAAAGGCGTAACAAAAATCCTCGAGCCAGTTTTCGTCCTCGGCCAGAACATTGGCGGCGACATCCTGCTCGACCTGATAAAGCTCGCGCTTGCGGCTCTGGATCCCTTCATTAATATCGATGGCCAGCTTGCGACCGGTCCGCGTCAGCTTTTCCGGCAGAAACTGAAGCTCGATCCTCGGACGGGCGATGGTGAGATTGTCCTTTTTGACGATGTCGATAATCTTGTCGTCGGGAAGACCGGCCTTGTTCGCGGCGTATGAAATGGCTTCCAGGAATGCGTCGCGCATCAGTCAAAGGCTCCGGCGATAAACTCTTTTATGGTTTCGCGGACTTCCTTCATATCATCAGCCGACACGCCGATGTACGGTCTCGCGGGTATATTGACCGCCTTAACAAACACGTCCTCGCCGCCGCGACCCTTGAATTTGAGACTCTTGCCGTTTTTGGCCTTGATGGTTCCGCCAAACTGGTGAATCCTCGCGTATTTCAGATTCGTCCCCACGACGACTTTATTTGCCGACGCCGCGTAAGTTACTGATTTGCGAAGACGGCCCGTATCGGAAAGGGTCTGGCCGGACTGTTCCGTCGCCCGACCGGACTTTTTCCATGGGTTGCCTTGAGGATCCTTTTCCTCGACAAAGCGGCGTGTCGTTCCCGACACAAGAGTCTCGCCGATGGTCTCCATCAGCAATTTGGTGTTGCCGAGGGATCTCGCGGCGTTGTTTATCGCCCTGTCAAATCCGCCCCAGTTCAGCGAAGCTCCGCTTCTTCCGGCCATCACAATCCTTCCAGATCAAAAAAGGGCTTTCTTGTAACCACGGCGACGCTCGCTTCCTCCCTGTCCGGATTATCCTCATCCAGCGGAAGTTTGAGACGCCCGCGAACGATGTCCTCGAGCAGATCGGTCACGTATTTCCACTGCTTCTGAAGAGGGATCCACTCGTTGTTGTCCGTCGCCTCCGTATCGACCAGAGTGGTGATAGCCTCGACCACCCTGTAAGCCGAAATGACGGCCGCTATATAGCGGACAAGCTCGGGGACATATGGCCACGGTTGCGGATAGCGATAGGAGAGCGCGTCGCCGATCTCGCCGGAAACGGCCTCAATCGTCCGCACCACCAGACCCGGATTTTGTTCTTCGCAAGCCTCGACGTATTTGACGTGCAGGAGGTCGATGATGTGATCGCGTCCGCATAAAATCATGGAAACCCTCGAGACGGCGTTTTAGACTAGTATTAGACTAGTCTAACTTTTAATTCCGGCTTGCTATCCGGATTGGGCAAAATTTTCGACACAGGGCAAATACGGGCCATTTCGCGCTTTTCCCAAAATTCATGCGGCCAAGCGCGTATAAGACGAGCCATTCCATGTCCAGACAAGCCGAAGCGAGCGGCGCAAAAAGCGTCGAGCGCATACTAAAGGCGTCCAGACGAACATTACGGACGGCTCGCGAGATTTCCGTCTCGCGAAAAGGCGCAAAACGCCCTTGAAGCGTCTAAATAACGAGAGGAGCGCGTGAGAAGCGTCGGAAACAGAACCGCAAATTCTAGAGATTATCGAAGATATGGATAGAATCATCGTCTTCTCCCTTTGGAAATCCTCAACAAGAATTACGCCACCGCGACGCACTTGCAGACTGATCTGGCCGGTCTAGCGGGCATGGGCTTGGCCTGCGCGATCAGCGTGATTCCCGTGTCGTCGTCGCGCTTTACGGGCACGATGTGGAGCGGAACCGCCGCGTTGTTCGCGGAGATGGAATCAATGGCGCAGTACCAGATCGTCCCGGGCACATCGACGGCGACGGCCATGAGCGTCTTCGGATCCAGCTTCGGCTTCCATTGGCCGGTTAGCGGATCCGGATAGGTCTCGTCCATGAATTTGATGGAGTAGGAGCCGATCTGAACCTCGCCGTTGCCGAGCCTGATGGATATGGGCGCGTCCTTGGCCGTGGACTTGTAATTTTCGGCCATATCGATGAAGACTGTGGCCACGTCCTGTCCGCACAGGAATTCGACCTTGCCGCCGAGACCGGCCTCGTTGATCTTTTGATGCATGGCGCGAGCGATCCGGTATACGTCGCTCATCTTGCTCGTTCCGGTCAATTTGGCCGCTGGCTCGTATTCCAGCGGAGCGCCGTAATCCAGCCCGTAATCGGCGGCACGACCGCCGGGGAGCTGGACGGGCCACGACAATTTGCCGGAAGACAGTACGCCGGCGCACATTCCTTCTGTTGTGTTGTGGATAGTCTGGCGGATCTGCTCGATCTTGCGCGTTTTCCAGGCTTCGATGGAGGACTGATTGCCCATCATCACCCGCAGATCGTTCAGCTCGGAGGCGGAAACCGGAACCTGGGTCTTGATCGGCATCGGCGCGAAGAAATTGGTCTCCACGCTTTCCTCCAGAAGCGGAATCGGAGCCCCGTCCCTGCGGACTACGGGCACGGTCTGCACGACGGCCTTGAGTTCGGCGACGCCGATCATGGGTAGCGGATGCGTCGGGCGGCTCTTGAAATAGGAGTCCATGATCGTGGAGGCCACAGGCGGCAAGGCTTTAAGCGTCTGCCGGATGGCCTGGGGAGCGAAGACATTTTTCAGATTGGCTAACATAATAAATTCACCTCGTTATACTCTTTTAGACGGCGAAGATCCCGTTTCCGGCCAGCTGGGCTACTTGCGTCGCGGTCAAGTCCTTGCCGTCGCCGGTCTTCAGGAGCCTCCGCTTTACGCATCCGTGGACGACGCACAGCGCCGAAGTTTCGCCATTCTCGCCAGTCGCGTCGCAGGGAGCATCGACGACAGCCCCGGGCTCGGCGTCCGTATCCGTAGAGAGCAAGGGTTCCCAGGATACGCCTGTTTCCTCGTCGTCAGTCCGCTTCATCGCGACGCCGACGGCAAGCGCCGAGTCGACGCTTTTGGAAAGAGGCAAATGATGGATGACCGGCGGGTGATCGTCCGTCGCGGCCCTTTCGCCGCCGACGACATATTTCCCTAAAAAGCCTTCGTTCATGCGTCGCTCCTATAATTTGGCCGCGAGTTCGTCGGGGTTGAAGGGTTGCTCATTCCGATCCATCGCGTGGGCCGGAGGAATGGAAAAATTAATAGTTCTTCCATCGGGATTTCTGGCCTCCAGCTCGCGGAAATACCGCTCCTCGAGCGTTACGGTCTGTCTGCTTCCGTCCGGCGAGGCGAAATCCACAGTGTCTTCAGGTCTCGCGGCCAGTTTCGCGGCGAAATCGAGAACGGACTGTTTTTCGGCCGGCGTCACCATTCCGGCCTTGACCAGCTCCGAAACGCGGGCCTCGCGCTTGTCGCCCTCGACCTTTTGGCGATAGGCGGCGAACTCGGCGACGGCCTTTTCCGCCTTCGCTTCGGCGGCTTTCTTGTCGCCCTCGATCTTTTCCTGGCTTTCCTTTTGCGTCTTCGCCTGGCTTTTCAGCGAGGCGTTTTCGGTCTGAAGGGCTTTTATCTGCTCTTCAAGCTGGCCAATTTTTCTCTGCAATTCCTGCTCGGTCATCGCGTCCGTCCCTTGTTGAGTTGAAAAATCTACCGTAATAAAGTCGTCAGCGTGACGAAGCTCGATGGCTTTCAATCCGTCAATGGCCGGTTGCGCCGCTCCCAGGAGCGCCACATGACGCAAGGTTACGCGATCCGGCATGAGGCTCATGCTGACGTGTTTATAATGCCCTTTTGCCACAACTTCCCTGACCGCGTCCGGAACGCTGGCGAACTGTGCGAGCAATTTTCCGTTTTCAGCCTTGATGGCGCTCATCCAGCCAAAGGCCGGAGCCGAATCTGTTTTCGGATGCCCAAAGACAAGAGGGCAGTCGCGTTTGTCGGGATTATAGGATTGGGCGATTTCGGATAAATCGGATTCTGTGAAAGTCTGAAGCCGTCCGGAACTGTCCGTAAAAGTTCCAGTACGGGCTATTTCGATCCATTTCATATCTCTCGTTCCTCGCTTATAATCCGTTTCAATCTCGCTTCGGCTCCTTTGCGTCTTGCGACTTCAATGGCGAGAAGACGCGCAAGCGATTCGATGGCCAGCGCGGGAGTTTCGATAGCCGCCCGCGAAATTACGGCGTTCGCGGCGTTTTCAACGCGCTCAAAATCAAGTAAATTTGTAAAATCATCCATTAATTGAAAAAGCGGCGATTTTTCCATAGTTGCCTCTGGAGAAGAGAATCAATGAAGAACGCGCAAACGGAAAAGATCTGTAGCCGAAACTTGAACTCCGCATAAAGCCAAGAGAGCCAATCTGATCTCAAGTGAAGAGCATCCAGCCTCTTTAAGAGCCGAAGCGACTTCGCGCAAAGTTTGAGGCAAATTTTCAGAAATCGTCTTCGCATCTAAATCCTCGCTCCCAGCGTCTATTACGGTTGGCATTTTGCCTCCTTTAAATTTGAAACCCCGTTTCTCGCCTTTATAGGGGAGAAAGGGGGTTTTCGCATGGACGGCAAGCGCGGGGTGCGAAGAATTATTGCCCTGTTTGAGCAAAATGATTATGCTATTTCGCCTCGCGCTACACTTTCGTATTTATATACTGATTCAGGGAGAAAATATGTCACATGAGCGAGATACAGAGCCCTTAAATTCTGAAGAATGCAAGGAGATAGTGGAAAGGTGCGCGGAAGAAGCGGCCAAAATGATTTCCCAAGCGCCAGAAGTTTTCGCGTCCACACTTCTTAATTTCCATGCCAGTATCCGCAAAGGGGAGGCTTTGCGTAAAAAAAACAAAAACGGAGCGAGGCGCATGGACGTGAGGCGAGGGATACGGAGGTAACGCTATTTACCAAACAACTCCTCCACACGGGAAAAACAAAAACGTTAGCTATTGAGTAATAGGGAAAGAATGGGTATTTTAACCACTAGGGAGCGTTCAGCGACGTTATACAGGAGGATCGCCATGCCGAAGAGCCAGCTTGAGATGTACATCGAAAACCAAGATAGGTTGCTCAAGGAGCATGAAGGACAAATAATTGCCGTGCAAAATGGGGAATTTTTAGGGGAGTACCCTGACAAATTGACGGCATATCGCGAGATGAAGGTTAGAGGACTCGAAGACGGCCAATTCATGATTGTAAAATGTATTCCTGGTAATAGCGCTTATACTGCTCATTTTGCGAACTGGTATGTCTTCAAAGGCATGACTGCAAATGCCTAAAATGCAAGATCAAATCAGGAGAAGGCATAAAGGTTTTAAAACTCGCTTCCATGCAAGCGATCTTAAAATTATTACACCTATCAAGCTTACTTTTCCATACCATGATGGAGAAGAAGTCCACTCTATCGACGGAATATGGAGAGGACTTTGGGATACAGGGGCTACCTCTTCTACAATATGCCGTTCCCTAGCAACTCGACTTAAATTGCCAGAACTTTCAGATTGTCAGTTACAAGGAGTAGGTGGCGTTTATAATTCCAAAGAGTAAATGGCAGGATTAATACTGCCCAATAACGTCATGATTCCGTCAACATCCCTGTACGGGATTGAAGATACATCTGATTTTGATATGCTAATTGGCATGGACATAATTACTCTTGGAGAGTTTTTAATCAGCGTTGAAGGCAAAGATATGTTTTTCAGTTTTCAAATGCCTTCTTTTGGAGGAATGTATCTCGACGATATACAAACCGCGCATTTACAAAATGGTCGCCAGTTTCGACGGTCTCCAACTTTTTACAACACTGAACCAAAAGTGGGACGCAATGATCCGTGCCCATGTGGGAGTGGAAAAAAGTTTAAGAAATGTTGTGGTAAAAACTCTTAATTGGGTCAATTCAGAAATTCATGTAAAAAGCCGCCTCTTGGCGGCTTTTTACATGATGTCAAGCATACACGTTCTTGTCTTTGGGTCAACGCTCCAGCGTTGCCAGCCCTCTTCAGGATTTTCGTTTTCCTGATAATAAGTGGCCTGAAACATATATCCTAATTCGTCTGTTGATAACGCTTCTCCAATCCACACTTTTGGCCAGTCCCTGCCTTTATAAGGGCGTTCCATAAATTCGCGCAGAAGGGAGCGCGCCTCGGCTTCGGTCATAAGCGAGCATCTTTTATCACTTCGTTCCATTCAAAATCCTCATTTAGTTCTAAATTATCAATACGATACCAAGAGTATCCATTGGGCGCATAGCACTTTCTTAAGGCGGCGTCTCCTCTAGCTCCTGATTGAGGATCAATAAAGACTACCCTTTCCCCTATTTTTTCGCATACAATGATGTGGGAAGATTCGCGATCGGGTTTTACCCAAAAGATAGCCGCTCTTGCGCCATCTGGCAACTCATTTTTTTTCTTGAGAATAGCTTTTAATTCCTCTTTCCCTATCGCTTTTCCTCCTTTATGGTTAATGCCATGTATTTCCGCATTTTTAAACGCTTCGCTCCCATTAATTGACTTTCGAAGACTGGTGCCACTCCGATCTGGATAGGGATTGGGCATAGCTTCGACATTATCACCGCGCCTGCGCCGTTCATACGCCAGAACGCAACGCTGGCAATTCCTTCTACATTCAGCGTTTATATAATAGTCTGGATTAATTTTGAAGACATCTATTACAATATTTTTAAATCTCTCGAAAAATGGATCGCCTGATAAGTGAGACGCGGTTCCTTTTATTTCCTTCCCCTCCAGCCACTCCTTCGCCGGATTATTTCTGAACCCCTTTTCCGCTCCCGGGAACTGGACGTAATGTTGTTGATTGGTAGCGGGATCCGTCCAGAATTGCGGCTTTGGCATCTCCTTTTCGACGGTCAGCCCTT
>CAMWPE010000007.1 GCA_947176055.1 uncultured Desulfovibrio sp. | reverse complement strand
GTCTTGACGGCATATCCGGAAATCAGGAATAGCGGAATCTTAAAATAGCGAACGCGCCGTCGTTCCGCCCGCGACTGGAGACGGAACGGCGGCTTACGCGGAGCGCGGACAATGGCTAAAATCACATGGTACGGGCATTCGGCTTTCAAAATCGAAACCGACGGCAAAGCTATTCTCATCGACCCTTTTTTCGCGCCGGGTTCCGGTTTTGTCTGGCAAGACGCGGGAAAGATTGATCTTGTGTTGATCACGCATGATCACGGCGATCATACCGGCGACGCGCTCGCGATCTGTCTGAAATGGGGGGCGAAACTGGGATGCGTCGTAGGGACGGCCCAAACTTTTAGGGAAAAAGGTTTGTCCCAGAGCCAGATTCTCAACGGAATCGGTTTCAATATCGGCGGATCTCTGATCTACGGGAACACGCTGATTACCATGACGCAGGCCTTTCACTCCAGCGACTCCGGCGTCCCCGTAGGTTATATCCTGCGCCTGGCCGACGGTCCGACAATCTACCACGCTGGCGACACGGGCATATTTTCCAGCATGAAGCTCTTTGGCTCCCTTTATAATATTGATCTGGCCTTGTTGCCCATCGGCGGCGTGTTCACAATGGACGCGTGGCAGGCGGCCAACGCCTGTTCCCAGCTGGGTTGCCGGACTGTCATCCCCATGCATTGGGGGACTTTCCCGGTTCTTGCCCAGACGCCCGACGTTTTCTTAGCCGATCTTGCCCGGATCGCCCCCCAATGCGAATGCCGCGTGATGACAAAAGGAGTTCCAGCGGAATTCCCCGGAGGAAGGTAAAGGATACGTCAGAAATTGGGACGCCGTCGAAGACGCGGCTGAATTAGCGCGGCGTCCTTTCATGCGGGCGCGGTTCTTCCTCCGCGCGGAGGGACGCGGACGTCTTCGCTTTACTAGGGTCTGTTTGCATTCAAAATAAGAGATTTGGCCGCGCGCTTGTATTTAAGGCCCGCTGTACGCATTTTTGCGGGAGTTGGATTTCCGCGTCTGACAAGGGCTTTCGGTCAACGCAAACAGACCCTAAGAGACGATAGAGCGCGGTTATTTTCAAAAGCGACCCGCCATAGGCGCGATTCTGGCCATTCAAGCTTATAGAAGGGGGAACTCAAATCATTGTTCCAATTGGCGTTTTGTCCCTTTTCTTAAATCTTTTATAAGACGCGTTATAGACAGGAAGAAATTCATAATTTTTAGAAAAATTACGAAAGGTTTTATGCGCCATGCTAATTGGATCAGAGGTAAAAGCGAGAATCTTGGCTCCTATAATATCCGGCAACACTTCTTCGGGTATGTAAATTGGTAGATTATCGATATAAGCGCGATTCCTGGAATCAGCGTTATCAAGTATTATACCCCGCGGTTTTAGATGCGCGAATAACCCCTTAAAATTCTAAGACTGCTTTCCGCATCCCCAATACTATAAATTATCGGAAGCTAGAGTTGATCTAGGCTTCTCAAGCGCGCGCATACGGAGACAAAAAAAGATCGACAATGACATTATATAGATCAGGGGACTCATCGCGCAATTTTTATTTTCATAGTAACGGGAAAAGACTTCGCTGTCTTTAATAAAATGACGGAGACAAATGTATATATTTACGAAACACTTCTTGATACCCTAGAAAGCAAAAATTAAATTTCATTACTATAATTAAGGGTATTTTCGCTTCCGACAATATCGTCGCGCGTTATTGGGCGGATAGAAAATACCCTTTTATTTTTGCCAGACTGATTATAAATATATTATGCTAAAATAAACGAAGTTCCCTACGCGTCGAAGCGCGAGGCTTTGGTAATCAGCACGGTGTCTTTCGGAACGTCGTCGTAGCCGTTGACGCGGCCGGTCTTTACTTTCGCGATCTTGTCAACTGTGTCCATACCGTCGATCACTTTTCCGAAAACGGCGTAACCCCAGCCGTCGGGCGTAGGCGCCCTGTGATCCAGGAAATCATTGTCTGTATGATTGATGAAAAACTGGGCCGAGGCGCTGTGCGGATCCATTGTCCGGGCCATGGCGATAGTTCCCCGCTCGTTTTTCAGACCGTTGTCCGCCTCGTTTTCGATGCTCTCGCGCGTCGGCTTTTCCCGCATCTTGACGTCCATGCCGCCGCCCTGGATCATGAATCCGGGGATGACCCTGTGAAAAATGGTATTGTCGTAAAATCCCTCGTCGACGTATTTGAGGAAATTCTCGACCGTTTTGGGAGCCTTTTCGGGATCAAGCTCCAGCAGGATATCTCCGGAAGTAGTTTCCAGCAAAACTTGGGGTTTCTTTTCGTCAGCCATGCCAGCCTCCTGTTGATTTGAATTACGTTATCCCGCGATTAATAATATAAAAACCGGTAAAAAGCCAGATCAAGCGAAACCAGCCCCGAACGCCGTCTTCATCGCAACCTTCCAGATTAATTATAAAAGATTTCAGACTCCGTATCGGGAAACGGCGACGGGGCAAAGCCCGGGGAGTCGAGGCTTCCGGAGATCTCCGCGAACTGGCGATTTCCGGACATTCGTCTTGACTTTTTCCGCTAATTATCAGATTGTTTTTCAAAATTTTCTTGTATGGCGGGAGGGGATTCCGCCGGGAAAAGAGTCAACCTTTTAAAGGAGGGATGGTTATGGCAAGAAAGAAATCTCTTGCCCTGGCCGCCGCGGCCATGCTCGGCCTGCTGTGCGCGCCGCAGACGTTCGCGGCCAACGCGGACACCGTTTATACGAACGGAAAAATTTACACCATGGATGATCTAAAATCCGGATCGACCTACGATTTCGGCAAGGTCAAGGATCTCGACTCCAGCAAACTGCGCTCCGTCGAAGTCGTCGCCGTCAAGGACGGCAAGATCGTCTTCGCGGGCTCGCGGGCCGAAGCGCAGGCTCAAGGCATGCTGGCCGGCGCGAAAACCATTGACCTGCAAGGTCGCGCCATGCTTCCCGCCTTTGTCGATGGTCATGGACATTTCCCCGTGCAGGGCACCGACGATCTTTACCGCGTGTTTCTGGGCAGCCCGCCTCTGGGGACTATGACCAGCATTGACGACTACGTCAAAGCTCTTAACACCGCCTGCGAAAACGCCAAACCCGGCGACGGCGTAGTAGGCACCGGCTATGATGACACCTTGATCACCGATATGCGCCATCCCACCTGGGAAGATATAGAAGGCGCTCCCGCATGCGCGGGCAAGGACGTTCGACTCTCCCATATTTCCGGACACGTGGCCGTCGTTTCCAAAAGCCTGCTGATAAAGGCGGGGCTTATGGAAAGCGACGGAACGCCTACGCAACTGGCGAAAGACACCCCTGGCGTCGTTATCAATAACGGCAAGGTTACCGGCGTGCTTATGGAAACTGTAGCCATGGGCTCCGTTGGCAGCCCTACAGTCACCGAGGACTCCAAAAAAGCTCTGGCCCGCGCCAACGACGTCTATCTCGCCAAGGGCGTGGCCATGGCCGACGCGGGCGGCGCCATGTTGATGGGCGGATCCGCAGCCAACGTGCAGATGCAGCAAGGTCTGGACGACGGCGATCTGACCATGCGCGTAAACATCCATCCCATCCTCAACGCCCAGTACGGCGGCGCGGGCAACCTGTTGAGTTGCTATTGGCAAGGGTTGCCGGCGGATATAGAAGCTCCGGCCATGGCCACCTCCCAGCAAATGGTCGACAGCGGCTTCCACCCCACGGAGCAGTCCCCGAAAACGGGCGACGATATTACCAAAAAGACTTTCCTGTTCACGGCAAACTATACGCCGCCGTCCACCCTGCCAGACAATTATCTCTTCATGGGCGCCTACAAGATTCTGGGCGACGGCTCCCCGCAGGCTTACACCGCGTGGATGAAGGATCCCGGCAACTATGACTGGGGCGAGTACACGGCCAACGACCGCTTCGCTCTCTATGGCAACGTGGACGGTCATTCGCCCATTTACGGCACCAAGTACGACACCACGAAGGATTCCGCCGCGCCTACGCCGCCCCCGTATTTCAACGGTCTTCCCGGCACGGTGAATGTGTATCCTGTGGATCTGCAGAACCTGCTCGAAGTCGTGCATCGCGCGGGACATAGCTCGGAAATTCACACCAACGGCTCCGCCTACGCCGAGGCGTGGATAGAGGCTCTGGAAATGACAATTTCCAAGCATCCGGACATTACGGACACCCGCCATACCTCCATTCACGCGCAAACCTTCGAGCGCAACATTCTGGAGCGCATGGCCGGCCGTTACGCGGACGTGGATAAATCCATGACCACGCAACTCTTCGGCGCGCTGGGCCAGGCCGACGCCGGCCAGCCTGGCACGGTGTTCGATTCGGCCGCCGTCAACGGCATGACCGAAGCGCAATTGTCCCAGGCCATGAAGGCGCAGAACCTGTTCGCGAACTTCTTTATCACGCATACCTATTTCTACGGCGAGCGCCATCGGGACATCTTCTTTGGCCCCGGACGAGCCAATAACATCAGCCCCACTGGCTGGGCTACGGCTTTGAGCGTGCCCTTCGCTTTCCATAACGACACCGACGTTACGCCCATCGAT
The DNA here is from genome assembly GCA_947176055.1 of uncultured Desulfovibrio sp. Classification (GTDB taxonomy): domain Bacteria; phylum Desulfobacterota; class Desulfovibrionia; order Desulfovibrionales; family Desulfovibrionaceae; genus Desulfovibrio. The sequence goes on along the minus strand of CAMWPE010000007.1, from coordinate 18,764 downwards.
CCCCTGCAGAGCGTGGAGTCGGCGGTTACGCGTCTTTCGGCGAAATCCCTGGTTTCTCCTGGCGGACAGGAAATCAATGGCACGGGGCATGACATTAATGCCACTGTTACCTACCCCTCCCGCAAGGACGCCAACGGCCCCATACCCGGATCCGAAATGAAGTTTTACAACTATGATCAGCGTCTCAACGTGGCCCAGGCCATGATGGGCGTGACCATAGGTCCCATGTACCAGAACAAGATCGATCACCTCACCGGAAGCATCGCGACTGGCAAGTTCGCCGACTTTGTGATTCTGGACGACGATCCCATAGCCATAGGAGACAGGGAACCGGTCAAATTGTCCGATATCCGCGTTACGACAACGATCGTTGACGGCAAGCCCGCTTACGGACTCCTCCCGGGCTCGACCGAGTACTACTTCAATGTGCGGCCGTCCTACGCTCCGGATCCCGCTCTCGCCGACGCCCAAATAACGAATGTCAAGACGGCCGCTCTTGAGTCCTCGCAACTCAGGGCCATGGCGCGGGAAGAACAAACCCGTTACGCCGCTTTTGACGTAAGCGGCGACGTGAGCGGAGCCTCCGTGGCCACTATGCAAATGCACATCCTTGGCAACGGCGTTCCGGCCTCCGAGTTCGCCCTCTACGACGGCGACGCTAACGCGATTTATGGAAAGTCCGCGGAAGCCAACCATTTCTGGATCTGCGCCAATAACGATCCCATGACCGTTCTGCCCGCTTCGCAAAGGCTGAACATGAATCAGGATTATATCGTAAACTTTACCGTGCCCGCGGATGCCAACGGCGCCTTCGCCAGGCAGGTCGAGCTGGTCTCCTCCGGCCCGGCGCCCACGAACAGGTCTACGGTAGCCTCCGGCTGGACGAACAGCGGCGGTTATTATGACGACGACGATAGCAGCGGCTGCACCGTAGGCGACAAGCCCGCCTATGATTTCGCCATCCTGGCCGCGGCCCTCGCCGCCCTGTTTGGCCTTAACCTGCTTCGTCGCCGCTCCGCGCGAGGCTAATAACTCAAATTAATCCTTAACTCCGGCCTCCGTCGCCTCCCGGCGGCGGAGGTTCCCGCCGGATCAAATTTTTTCCGCGGCGCCGCCTGGCCGGACGGCGAAGCGGACGCCGAAAATTCATGCCGCAATTCGCCTATTCCTGTCTTGACTCGCGGGGAAAAACCCGCAAAGGCTCCATAGACGCTCCCTCGCGCCAGGTTGCGGTAAGCCGGCTTCGCGCCGAGGGTCTTACTCCCTACGAAGTCGGGTTGTCCGGCGGCGACGCCGGGACTTCCTCCGTCCCTTTCTGGAAACGCCGCGTCGAATGGCGCAAGAGAATCCCGAAAACAGCGACGGCCGCCATGGTTCGACAACTTGCGACCTTGCTCAAGGCCGGTTTGCCGCTGGACCGCGCCCTGTATGTCATATATTCCGGCGACGTCAAATCGCCAATGTCGCGCGTCGCGGCGTCCCTGCATGAGACAATTCTCGGCGGCAAGGACTTTGCCCAGGCCCTTTCCATGCATCCTGGCGTATTTTCGCAGACATTCGTCGCCATGATCCGCGCGGCCGAATCGTCCGGCGCGCTCGATCTGGTCATGGAGAGACTCGCGGGACATCTGGAACAGGAAGTGGCCATGCGCAGAAAAGTCCGCTCCGCGCTGGCTTATCCCGTTTTCATGCTGGTCGTGGGCCTGGCTGTAGTAATATTTCTCCTTAGTTTTGTTATTCCGCAAGTTACGCGAATCTTCGCGGATATGGGACGGGAATTGCCCGGTCCCACCCGCGTCCTGCTCGCGATCAGCGACTCTTTCCGCGTCTTCTGGCCCTTGTTGCTGGCGGGGCTGGTCCTGATCGCGACGCTTTTATGGCGCGTCGCCAAATCTGAAAAAGGACGACGGTTCATTCAGGCGGGACTCTTTCGCGCGCCCCTGATCGGCGACATTTACGCCCGTTCCCAGCAGGGCAATTTTTCCAGAACCCTTGGGATGCTCCTGAAAAACGGCGTTCCGCTCCTTCAGAGCCTGCGCGTGGCCAGGGCGGCTTCGTCCAGTATGCTGGTGAATGAATCCGTCGATGCCATGATCGAAGGCGCGCAACAGGGGCGCGAATTATCGGCTTTTATGAGCGACGAAACGATTTATACTCCCATTGCCAGGCAAATGGTCGCGGCCGGCGAAAAGAGCGGCAGACTCGCCGAAATGCTTCTCTGGGTCGCGGACGATTCCGACGACTGGGTCGGCGCGCGGCTTCAATCCCTCGCTTCCCTCCTCGAGCCCGCAATGATACTCGTCCTGGGCTGTCTTGTCGGCTTTGTCGTCATCGCCATAATCCTTCCGATTTTTGAAATGAGTTCGCTGGCTGGTTAAAATGGCGCGAAATTTGCTTAAAAATCTCGCGTATTGCGCTCTTTGCGTCTGTTCCGCGTGGCTGGCCGCGGAACTGACATACGGATTTTTCCGCGCTCCAGAAGCGCCGCGCCCGTCGTCGCCTCGCCCTTCGCGCGCCGCGAGCGCTCCCGCTCCCAAAAAGGACGCTCCCGGATACGAGGCTGTCCTGCGCCGCAATCTTTTCCGCGTTCCCGTTGAGCCCGGCGCGTCCTTTTCTCCTTACGGCGAAGATCCTGAGCGGGCGTCAGGGGCGGACGAAGAGCTCCTGGCGGCCGAACTGGAGAAAATGCCCATTAGCAAACAGGGCTGGAATCTGCTCGGCACCGTTGTCAACACACTCTCTCCAGCCGATAATCGCGCCATCCTGTCCGCGGGCGAAGGTCAAAGCACTTACGGGCCGGGCGACGAGCTCAAAGGCTGGAAAATCGCGCTCATCGATCGCAGACTTGTGATAGTGGAGAAAAATGGGCGCCGCGAAAAACTCCTGGTCGGAGGAAGCGAGACAAAACTGCCGGACAACCGCGCGGCGACTCCGCCTCAAGCGAAGATCCGGCTAAATGGCAAGGAAATCGACCGCGCCCTGCAAAACATCCCCGCGTTGCTGTCCCAGGCCGGATTTGAGCCGGGCCAAAGAAACGGCGTCATGGGCCTGAATCTGACCTTTGTTAAGCCGGACGGCTTATTCGCGAAGCTCGGGTTGCGCGCCAATGATCTTCTGGTGGAGGCGAATGGCCAGACCATTACGAATCTTGGCGACCTGGCGCGGCTTGGCTCCATGACGAAAGACGACAATTTCCGCGTGGAACTTTTGCGCGACGGCCAGAATGTGTCCCTGGAGTATGTGATAGCCAGATAGAACGGCCGGAGACGCGGGGGCGACAAATGTCGCGCCGCCAATTTTCGCGAACAATAGTTTAAAATATAAGGAAAAAGATGAAATTATCCTGGATTCTTATAGTTGTTCTCCTGTTGGCGGGAGGGCTGACGCAAAGCCGCGAAGCCGGCGCCGCGCAAGCGTCCGGCGGTATTTCCCTGGATTTCGAGAATGTCGACATCCATACTTTTATTAAATATATCAGCGAATCCACAGGTCACAATTTCATCCCCGATCCATCGGTAAAGGGCAACGTTACGATATATTCTCCGGTCAAGCTTACTCCGGAGGAGGCATTCGAAACATTCGTGTCAATGATGCGGGTGCATGGTTATTCCGTGCAGAAAAGCGGGCGCAACTGGAAAATAGTGCCTATAAAGGAAGGGCTTAACCAGGGGACGGATGTATCGGGTCCGGGGAGTCGCGGTTCGTCCCCCTCGGACAGCATTGTGACGCGGATTGTGCAATTAAAAGTAGGCGTAGCGTCCGAAATAGCGAAAGTCCTGCCGTCGCTTTTGGGACGCGATTACGCCCTTACTCCCTATACGCCCTCGAACACCCTGGCCATCACAGCCCCGGCTAGCAACGTGGCTCGCGCGATGACCTTTATCGAGCAGGTGGAAAACAGCAAATCCGGCGGCGCCTCCCTTACCATTCCCCTCAAGCACGGGGACGCGGAAAGCATCGCGGAAAACTTGTCAAAAATCCTCAAGGGCAAAGACGAAGAGGACGCTAAAAAAGGCCGGGTGGGTCTCAGTCTCGCCACGGCCGATGAGCGCACCAATTCCATCATGGTGTACGGCGACTCCGAGGCTCAAAAGATCGCCCGCGACACCATCTCTCATCTCGATATACCCACGCCAAAAGGCAAGGGCGGCGTCCACCTCATCGCTCTGAACAACGCAAAGGCCGTCGACCTGGCGCAGGTGCTGAACACTCTGGTCGAGAGGCAGATCGGAACAGCGCGCGACGAGCAGAAAGCCGACATCGTCCTTTCCCGGGATGTAAAGGTGGTGGCCGACGCCGCCACGAACAGTTTGCTGATCACGGCCAGGCCCGACGAGTACGACGCGCTGAAAGAAATCATCGAAAAACTGGACGTTGTCAGAAAACAGGTTTTCATCGAAGCCCTCATTATGGAAGTCAACAGCGAGGCGCAGTTAAACTTCGGCGTAAGCTGGATGGCCGCCGGCCAGGAAAACGACATCACCGTCCTCGGCGGCGTCAATTTGAGCGACGCCGCCTTTAACCTTGGCTCAAACCGCATGGCCAGTTTGCCGAGCGGGACCAGTCTGGGCGCCATCTTCCGCGATGTTTTCAGCATTGGCGGCACTTCGTATAATATTCAGTCCATTCTGAATGCCACTAAAGGCAATTCCGACGTTCAAGTGCTATCGACGCCGCAACTTCTTACCCTGGACAATGAGGAAGCCACGGTCGAAGTGGTGGATAATATTCCCTACACCAAAGAATCTACGACAAAAAACGACAACGATTTCACCACCCAATCCATGGATTACAAGGACGTGGGCGTAAAATTGAAAATTACGCCGCGCATCAGCGACGACGGCACGTTGCGTCTTGAGGTGGATCAGGAAGTAAGCCGCGTAACTTCCAGTCTCGTCAATTTGCGCAACGGCGATCAGATTATAGCTCCAACCACCCGCAAGAGAGGCGTGAAATCGACAATTCACCTGCTGGACGGTCAGACAGCCGTTATCGGCGGCCTGCTGGACGATTCGCAGACATTTAACGAAAACAAGGTGCCCGGGCTGGGCGACGTGCCCCTGCTGGGCTGGCTTTTTAAATCGCGCAACAAGCAATCTACCCGGACCAATCTTTTTGTTTTTATTACTCCGAAAGTAATTCATGGTTTCGACGATATGGCCAGTCTTACCAATACCAGCAAGGAAGCCGTGCATAGCGCGGGAATTGACAAAAACGGCCTTGGAGCGCCGGCCATGAGCAAGCCTAAATTACTTAAACCAGTCTGGGTGTTCTGATGCCGGATCTTTCCCCGGAAGAACTGGAGCGGTTGCGCTAAAAGGCCAGGACCGACAATTCGACTTTCGAGGACGCCCTGTTCGCTTCCGGTTACGTGGACGAAGCAGGTTATCTGGAGTTGTGCGCCCGCAATTACGGCCTGACTTACTGGGCGGACCTGCATAAAGCCGCCATTGGGGAGAAGGATGGATGGAGCGTCGATAAGGATCTTGTCCAGCGATTCCCGCTGGCATGGCTTCGCCGGCATTCCCTGGCGCCCCTGCGCAGAAACGGCCAGTTAATCGCGGCCGTCAGCCATCCGAAGAGCCTGTCCCTTATACGCTCGACGCGCCTGATCTGCGGCGAAACGCCCGTCGAATGCGTTCTCGCGGAGAAAAACTCCATACACGGAATCATTAATTGGGTTTACGGCGAAGACGACTCCGGCGGCGAATCCGTCGAAAGTATGCTGGAAGGCGAGACGGCGCTGGATGTCAACGACGACGCCGCCGCTGATCTGCTCGAGGAGAGCGGCGACGCGCCATTCATCCGCACGGTCAACGCCATTCTGGCCCAGGCTCTGCGGGCCGGAGCCAGCGATATTCACATCGAGCCGTACAGGGATTTTTCCCGCGTCCGTTTCCGGCTCGACGGCGCGCTTTACGAAAGACACACCTTGCAAAAGGCGCATCACGCGGCCGTGGTCTCCCGCGTAAAAGTCATGGCGAAACTTGACATCGCGGAAAAGAGATTGCCTCAGGATGGTCGCATCGCCATCACGCTGGCCGGACGCGAGGCGGGTTTGCGCGTCTCCACCCTTCCCACATCCTTTGGCGAAAGGGTCGTCCTGCGTCTGCTGGAAAAAAGCGAGAGAATTCTATCCCTTGGCGAGCTGGGTCTGGCCGCGGAGGATTTCGGACGCGTGTCCGATCTCATATCCATGCCGCATGGCATGATCCTGGTTACCGGACCGACGGGCAGCGGCAAGACGACCACGCTTTACGCCATCCTGCAAGAAATTTCATCGCCGGACAAGAATATCCTGACCATCGAGGATCCTGTGGAGTACGAGCTCGAAGGGGTCGGGCAGATGCAGGTTAATCCCAAGATTAATCTGTCCTTCGCCGACGGCCTGCGAGCTATTGTCCGACAGGATCCGGATGTAATCCTCATTGGCGAAATCCGCGACGAGGAAACGGCGTCCATTGGGGTGCAGTCCGCGCTGACCGGCCATCTTGTCTTTTCCACCTTACACACCAATGACGCGCCCAGCGCCGTCGCGCGGCTTTTCGATATGGGCGTCGAGCCTTTTCTGCTTTCGTCCGTCTTGCGCGGCGTAATGGCGCAGCGCCTTACCCGCAAACTTTGCCCGCGTTGCGCGAGAAAAAAGCCCGTCGCCCCGGATATGGCGCGGCGTTTCGCCAACGCCGGAATCGAACACGGCGACTATATTATGGAAGCGGTCGGTTGCGAATATTGTCTGGACACCGGTTATCGGGGCAGAATCGCCATCTACGAGCTTATGCCCGTGACCGACGAATTGAGAAAGCTTATCGTTTCGCGGGCCGATTCCAATGAAATCAGGGCAAAAGCCCTTGAACTGGGCATGCGGACCCTGGCCATGGACGGCATGAGAAAAGTCGCGCGCGGCGTAACCTCGCTGGAAGAGGTCGAAAGGGTTGTCCGCGAATGTTGAGTCTCGCGGGTATTAAACGCGGCTGGCTCTGGGGCAGCCTTTTTGCTTTCTTTTTTTTTATTTTTTTTGGCCGGCTCTGGATCATTGACGCGGTCGCCGCCAGGGTCGGAACACTCTCCCGATTGGCCGCGCAAAGAAATATCGCGATTAATGACTTCAAATTTATTTTTTTTCCGCCGGAGGCGAAAATCCGCTCCGTCGTTGTTCCGGTCGGCGGCGCGTCGCTCGCCATCGAGGACATTGTCTTGAGGCTCGCGTTTTTTCCACCGGCCATAGGAGCCTCGGCCAATGTTATGGGCGGAAAATTGTCCGCCCGGGCGAAATTGGGGTTAGGTTTTCCGCCTCTTCCCTCGCGCGCGAAGTTCTCCCTCGATAAGGCCGACGCCGCCGTCCTGAATTCGTTCCCGGCTCTGGCCAATTTTATTGATCAGGCGAAGGGCGAGATCAATCTGACCGGACAGATGGAATTGACGGGAGAAAAATCCAGAATAGACTGGAACAAAGCGGGAGGGGAATTCGTCGGCTCCTTGCGGGACGGCTCCGTCAGCCTTAAAATTCCGCTTCTTCAGAATAATAACCTGGCGGATATCCGCGGCGACGCGGTATTAAAAATGGAAAACTCGACGCTCGCGCTTGAGCGTTGCCGCTTCGCGTCCGGATTATTGTCATTCGAAGCTTCCGGAACGCTCCGTCCCTGGACGCGCCCGGAAACGGCGCGCCTGGAACTGGGCACAGAATTGCGGATTCCCGCCGACGCGGTAAACCCGGCCCTTATCCCGCCTCGCACCATGGAGCAAATCGATAAGCGCGGCTCGGTTCGCGCGACTGTTTCAGGAACTCTGGCTGATCCCAAAATTTATCTGGAAAACTGATATGGACTGGAAAAATCGGCGCGCGAATACGGGCAGGGGAATGGGATCGCTTGTTCCTTCGCTCCGGTCCCTGGTCCTTGTAGCGGAGAAAACGCGTCTGGCCGGGGTGGTCTTGCGACGGGGTTTATCCGGCTATTCTGTCGAAGACGTCATAAGGAGCGCCCCCGGAATCGATCTCAACGAAAGTTTGCGGGCGCTTCGCAAAAAATGCGAGGAAAAAGGACTGGGCGAACTCTGGACGGGAAACCTGAAAATTTGCCTCCCCGCGGATGAAGCCCTGTTTCAGGATTTCCGGCTGCCGCCCTCATCCCTTAGCAAGGCCCGCAAAACAATCCCCATTCTGCTCGACGGCGAATTGCCGTTAGGAGAAGTCCCATTCGTCCAGCGAACAACTTTCGCGAAACGCAAGACCGGGATTTGCGCGGTTACGACCATAGCTCCCCGGGAGATTTTTGATAAATGGCGCGAGGCGTCGCGAGACTTTGCCGCGGCTTCGGCGGAGATCGTTTTTTTCCCCTGGCCCATAATCGCGGGTCTGCCGCGGCTAAAAAATGACGCGGCTCTAATCTGCCTGGCGGAATCCGGCGGCGCGGCGTGCGCTCTGGATAAAAGCGACGCGCCTTTGCGCGTTTGCCCGCTGGGTCGCGACGACGCCGCGGAAAACGTGGCCCGCAGGGCCCGCATGCTCCTGACGGATCTGGATTTTCATCCCGCCGAGACCCTGCTTTTCGGACGAATGCCCGGCTTAAAACAGGCGCTGGAGGAAGAATTCGCCGCCCCCTGCCGGATTCTGGGCGTCGATCTCCCCATCGGCGGCCGTTACGCCCGTCTGGGGGAGGACGATCCGGCCCGGCTCATAGCCGTCGGGACGGCGACAAAAAAAATTCCGCCCCCCTTTGAAAAACCTGTTTTCAGACTTAAATTTGACAGGGAAACGAAGAAAAACCGCGCTTTGCTCGCGCCGGTCGCGATCTCCCTTGTCTTGCTGGCCGGTTTCGAGACATTTTTCCTTGTTCGCTCGCTGGACAATGCGAAAAAAGCGGCGAATCTGCGGACCGCGATGATTGCCGACCTCAAAAAAGTCTTGCCCGACGCGCCAAAAAACGCGTCTTTAGGGAGATTGACCGCCATCCTGGATTCTCGCCTGCGCGAGATGGGAACTAACGCGACTAACAGCGGCGACGGCGCGGCGGTCGCTTTGCTCGAAAATCTCCATCGCGCCTGCCCGCCGGAATTAAATATCGATATCTACAGAATGACCTGGGAAGGGAAACGCGTAAGGCTGAACGGTAGGGCGGGAGCTTACGAGGATGTCGATGCCTTAAAAAGGATAGCGGAAAAATTGCCGGGGACGGCGTCGGCCAGAATCGTAAACGCATCCATAGCCCAAGGAGAAAGGAACAGGCAAATTATCGAGTTCGAAGCGGATATAACGAGAGACTCCCCATGAAAACTTTCGCTTTCCGCGCTCTGGCCTGCGCTTTCGCTATCCTCCTGACAGCGGGAGTATTCCTCTGGCAATTCTCCCGCTCGAGCGCGAAAAATCTGGAAACAGCGAAACGCCAGTTCGTCGCCTTGAGCGAAAAAATCGCCGGATACGAAAATCTCAAGGGGAGCGTTGGCGACAAAGCCAATCCGGCGGAGGATCTCTACGCCGCCGTCAACCGGGCGGCGGCTCGATGCGGGGTAGGCGACCGCCTGGAGAATTTGCGCCCCGCTCGCGACAAATCGGGCGAAGCGCTCGATCTGCGTCTGCGCTCCCTATATCTGGGCGAGGCGATGCGTTTTCTCTCGCAGACCGAAACTCTGGACAGAACCTCGGTCGAGAGACTGACTTTACGCCGCGACGCGAATAATTTGCTTGATCTGGAAATGAGGTTAAGGCGCGAGGGAGATGGACTTTAGGGCCGGATTTACCCTGCTGGAAGTATTAATCGCCCTGGCGATTTTAAGCTCCGTCTCTCTCGTCGTCCTCCGCGCCACTGGCGACAACCTGACGAGAATCGCCGCCAACGGCTGGGAAGACCGGGCGACGGCGCTGGGCCGCGACAAGCTGATTAATTTGAAAGCCGGCGGCCTTAAAGGGAATGCCCAGGGGAATTTTGGTCCGGATCAGCCCCAGCTGACCTGGCGCGCGTCTGTAACGGAGCTGGACGACGGCGCCGGCCGCCTGATCGCGCTGACAGTGTCCGAGGGCGACCGTGAGATATCTATCGAAGAAATCGTCTTTCCTTGAGTCTGGCTTCACCCTCTTTGAAGCCCTCATTGCCATGGCGATTACGGCTATCATAGGCGCTGTCATGTTTCAGACCTGGGATATGACAGCCCAAAGCGGAGCGGACGTCGCGCGGATAACCAGGGAGAGGGAGCGGGAAAGAATTGTTTTCGCGCTTCTGGACAACGACCTGGCGGGGATGATTTTTTCGGGCGAAGAAAACAGGCGTTTGCCGTCGCCTTCGACGGAGCCGATTGAAATATCGGACGAATTTTACGAAGCCATGGGCAGGAAAAAAGAAGACAACCGCGACAAAAACTCCCGGACTTTATTGTCCTTCGCCAGTGAAACCAGCGTGGGCGAGGACGCGGGTTCGCCCGGATATCCGGTATGCGTGGAATATGTTCTGCGCCTGACCGGAACGCGGCATTCCCTTGTCCGGCGGGAGCGCGATCTTTGCGGCGTAAGCGGCGATTTTCCCTGGACGGAAGCGGAGCTGATGGACAATATCGAGCGGGCCGCTTTCGAGATGATTTTTCAGAATGGCAAAAAACTCGCGAAGTGGCAAAAGGAGGATCTGACGCCGCCGCCCATCGCGATCCGGCTCGCCTGGACACCGGCCGGAGGTGAAGAAAGGGAATTTCTTTTTCCGGTGTTTTCCGGAGGAGCGGACGTTGAGTGGGAAGAGTAGGGCTTCCGAAGACGGAGCGGTATTAATTATAGTCCTTTTTCTCATGGCGGGCATAGCCGCGTTAAGCCTGGATCTGGGCCGCGACGCCCTTCTCGATTCGGCTTTTTCGCGCTCGATTCGGGCGCGCCTTGCTTCGAAGCCTTTGCTGGCAAGTTGCGAAAACCTCGCCGCGCGCTTCATCGTCCGCGATTTCCAGAACGCCCCCGAAGTTCCAGAGAGCATGGACGCCAAAAATAGACGGCTGGCCGTCTGGCTTGAGGATTACGCGGATCACTTAAAAAGCGCCGATATCGAGATCAGGATCGAGGACGAAAACGGACGTTTCCCCCTGCGAGCGCTCTTTCCCAACACAAAGTCGGAAAAAATCCGCGCGGAGCAATACGAGGCCATGCTGGAAAGAATTGTAGCAAGGCTCCTTGTAGCCCGGGGCTACGAAAAGGGCGAAGACAACGCCAGAATCGCGGCTCGTCGTTATGTGGCCGAACTTCTGGCCTGGGGGGGCGAAAAGCCGGTCTCGGAAGAAGCGACGCGCTGGTATTTAGACCGCGAGATCCCGTATCTTCCTCCCGGTCGACCGCCGGAAAGCCTGGCCGAACTGCCTCTCGTTTACTGGCCGGACGTCGACGAGGAGCTTGCAAAAAAAGTGTTGCTAGGCGATTCTGACGGCCCGGGCCTCCTCGAAAACTGTTCGCTCTGGTCCCGGGGACCTATTAATGTCAATTCTATTACGACGGTTACGGGCTGGGGTCTCGCGGACGATTTGGCGACGGCGCGCTCCTTTATGAACGAGCTGGAAACGGCCCGCGCCGCGCTTGGCGACGAATTGCCCCGCGGCTGGGAAAACGACGTTTTTTCCGCCAGGGGCCTTGTCCGGCCGCCGTCGAGCATCCTGAGCGATCAGAGCCGATGGTTCAGGATAAAGGCCACCGTCCGCCAGGGGGCGGCCAAAAATTCCGTCGAATCCGTCGGCTGGATTACAAAGACGCGAATGACCTGGATCCGCCGTCACGTTTTGTGAAAAAAAGGAGACGCCTCCCATGAACATAAAAGCCGGAGAACGCGGTTTTACTTTGCTCGAGCTAATGATCGTCATCGTCATTCTGGGCGTTCTCGGAGCGGTGGTAGCGCCAAGACTCATGGACGAGCCGGACAAAGCGCGCGTAACGCAGGCAAAGTTGCAAATCGAGAACTTTTCTACGGCTATAAAGAAATTCTACCTCGACAACGGCTTTTACCCCACAACTGATCAGGGACTGGAGGCGCTGGTAGAAAAACCGGCGTCCGGACGAACCCCTAAAAATTATCCCGAAAATGGCTATATAGCGAAAATTCCCCGGGATCCCTGGGGCAACGATTACGTCTATATCGCGCCTGGTCGCGGAGGCCCGTTCGAAATCGTCAGTTACGGCGCCGACGGCTCGGAAGGCGGCGAAGGTTTCGATGCCGATATTTATAACGCGGACGCGCCGGAACGCCGCTGACGGCTTCACTCTCCTTGAACTCCTGTTCTGTCTGGCGATTATAGGCGCCGCTCTGGCCCTGGGGATCGGCTTTTTTCAGCCGCGGACTGGCGAAATGGAAGAGTTTGTCGCGAAAGTTTCCCGGGAACTTTCCCGGGCAAGGGTCGAAGCCATGCTCGCCGGCGAAAAAACTGTGATCGAGTTTTCCGGCGACAGGCTCTATAGTCGCGAGAGGGATGGCTCGCGCCGGGAAATAGCCGTCTTGCCCGTCGGCGCCAGGGCGAGCGTAAACGGCAAATTCCTCGCGACCGGCAAAGGCGCGCGCGTGGAATTCGGCCCCCTGGGCTACGCCCGGGAAAATCTCATTCAACTGGAGAGTCCGCGCCAGACCTGGTCAATCTATCTCCCCTCCCTCGCCTCGCCCATAACGCGCGAAGGCGTCTATACACTCGAGGAACTCCGCAAGGAAAAACCATGAAACATTATCCCGTCTGGCTATTTTCCCTCTGCATCCTCCTTCTCTCCCTCTGCTCCTGCGCTCCCCGCTCCGTCCGCGCGCCCTCGCCGGAGAGCGACGCGACCATGCGCCAGGCCATGGAAGCCTACGCGCGCGGCGAATGTCGCCAAAGCATCGATCTTTTTTCCGCCCTAGCGGCGCGAAGCCCGCATCCCTCCGCGCTGAATGGCCTGGGGATGGCGCAGTTGCAATGCGGCCAGAGCGGACAGGCCATCGATAGCTTCAAAAAAGCCCTCTCCCTGGCCCCCGGTTCCGCCGCCCTTCAGGCCAATCTCGGCGCGGCCTATTTCGAGGCGGGCAATTTGCGCGCGGCCGACAACGCCTTCGAAACCGCCTTGCGGACGGAACCGTCCAATTCCGAAGCCCTGGTCGGCAAGGCTAGCGTCTATCTCGAAAGGGGCGAAGCGGACAAGGCCCTCAAAATCATGAAACAACTGCCGGCGGAAGCCGGGCAAACCCCGGAGGCCATGTTCGATCGCGGCCTTATTCTTTATCGGCTTGGCCTGTACGACGACGCCGAAAGAGTCCTGCGCCAGCGCATCGAGGCCGACGGCGGCGACGCCGGCGTTTACAACGCCCTTGCCATATCACTGCTGGGCCTGAATAAAAATACGGAGGCCCTGGACGCCATCGAGCGGGCCATAGCCGCCGACCCCATGGAAGGGAAATATTACTATAACCGGGGAAATATCCGCAAGGCGATGAAAAACTTCGATAAGGCAGTCGAAGACTACGGCAAAGCCATAGCCTACGAGCCCGAATTGGCCGAAGCTTTCGTCAACCGCGGCGATCTCCTGTTCCTGCAAAACAAACGCGCCCAAGGATGCTCCGACCTGGAACAGGCCTGCAAACTGGGCCTGTGCGAAAGGCTGGAAAAATTCCGCGACATGGGACGTTGCCTGACAGGTATCTGGAAATGATCGCGACCGGTATCGCGCGCTCATTCGCGATCTCGCGCCTGTCGCGCGGCCTCTCCTCCCCGCTTTTTTATCTCTGCGCGGTCCTCGCTTTCCTGGGTCTGCTCTTTCCCGCCCGGCCGATGCCGGACGGCTGGAGCGCGATCGCCTGGTTCATCCTGGCGCCTTTCCTGGAAGAATTAACCTGGCGAACTATTATTCAAAACGAACTAGCCCGCTTTTTAGGAAACGGGGCCTTTTTCGGACTTGCCAATCTCCTGGCCAGCGTCGGTTTCGCTACCGCGCATTTCGCCGTCGCGCCCGGGTTAATGTCGACCCTTACTTTTTTCCCCAGCCTGATCTTCGGCGGCGTGTGGACGAAATTCCATTCGACCTGGCTCTGCGGCCTCCTTCATCTCTGGTACAATTTCGTCTTTAGATTCCCGCTATGAGTCTGCCATTATTCTTCCGCCTCATTTCGGGAGCAGCTCTGGGCGCCGTATTTGGCAGTTTCTTTTCGGCCGCGGCCTGGGCGCGACTGACGGGGTCGCCTTTCTGGCGCAAGCGTTCAGTCTGCGACCGTTGCGGAAGCCGGCTTACGCCATTGGCTCTTTTGCCGATATTAGGCTTTATTTTTCTGGGCGGGAAGTGCCGCTCTTGCGGTCGTCCCATACCCCCCTTTCATCTCTTGATGGAACTTATTCCGGCGACCGTCGGCGCTGCGCTCGCCTGGCGCTATGATATAACCTGGCTGGCGATCTGTTATATCATCCTGGCTACGGCGCTCATCGCCGCCTGCGCAATCGATTGTCTGACGCGCTCCCTGCCCGACCTGTTTACCCTGGGCGGTTATCTTCTCCTCCCTCCCATTCTCCTCCTCAATACGGCCCTGACTCCTATCTCATCGTTTCTAGGCTTCATTTTTGGCGGCGGAGGCGCCCTGTCAATCTATCTCTTTTTTAAATATGTCCGCAAAAAAGAGGCTCTTGGTCTTGGGGATGTCAAACTCTTCGCCCTGGCCGGAGCTTTCTGCGGAGCCTCCGCCGTTCCATGTCTGTACCTGATTTCCGCCTGCGGAGGAATCGCCGCTTTCCTTTGTCTTCTCCCCTGGCAAAAAGGCGATATCTGGCTTTATCGCCTGCCCTTTGGCCCATTTATAGGCGCGGCCTTTCTCGCTCTTCTCGTCTTTCCCGCTTTGCCATGGACTCTATCAAACTGGCTCCGGACGCTCTAGTATATTATATTACGCTTGAAATTATCCCTTAACGGCGAGGACATGTCCTTCGACCGATAATTTCGCGGGCGGCTTCGCGTCGCAAAGCCGCCATAGCGCGGGCTATTTTCAACAGCGTAGCGCTATAAAAACAAAAACCGCGACCTGCGCGGTCGCGGTTAAAATTATCGCCAAATACGAAAGATTATTCGCCGGAAGAGTTTTCCTCCCGCGCGGCTTTCAAAAGATCGCCCAGGGTATTGCCTAGATCCTGCGGTCCGGCGTGAAATTCCTTGGGTTTCTGTTGCTCGTCCTCGCGGAATTGCTTTATGGAAAGGCCCAGGCGCCGATCCTCGGCGCTGACGTGAATCACTTTCGCAGTAATCTCCTGGCCTTCCTGGAAGCCTTCCGCGGGAGCCTTGCCTTTCTTGCCCGTAAGTTCGGAGACATGGACAAGGCCCTCGATGCCTTCCTCCACTTCGACGAACAGGCCAAAATCTGTGATATTGGTGATCGCGCCTTTAACAACCCGGCCCACGGGGAAAGTTTCCGGCACATGCGCCCAGGGATCGTCGGCCAGTTGCTTGATTCCCAGCGTGAATTTCTCGTTTTCCTGATCCACGGTGAGAACCTTGGCCTGAACGACGTCGCCCACCTTGTAAACTTCGTTGGGATGACGGATCTTCTTGGTCCAGGAAATATCGGAGACATGAATCAACCCATCGATGCCGTCCTCGATGCCAATGAACATGCCAAAATCGGTGATGTTCTTGATAACGCCCTCGAGGATGGTGCCTTCGGGATAACGCTCGGCCACCAGCTCCCAGGGATTGGGACGCACCTGCTTCATGCCCAGGCTAATACGCTTCTTGTCCCCGTCCACGCCCAGAATCACCACTTCAACTTCGTCGCCGGGATGAACCATCTGCGAAGGATGGCGCAGTTTCCGCGTCCAGGACATCTCGGAGATATGCACCAGCCCCTCGACCCCGCTCTCCAGCTCCACGAAAGCGCCGTAATCCACCAGATTGGTCACCTTGCCGGAGAATTTCGCGCCTACCGGGAAACGACCGGAAATATCCTGCCAGGGATCTGGCACCAGTTGCTTCAGACCCAGGGAAACCTTGTTGTTTTCCTTATCAAAGGACAGAACTTTCAGCTCGAGATCCTGCCCCATGGTTATCATTTCCTTGGGATGGCGAATGCGCTTCCAGCTCATGTCCGTAATATGCAAGAGTCCGTCAAGACCGCCCAGATCGACAAAAACGCCGTAATCCGTTATATTCTTCGCCTTTCCGCGCACGATCTGCCCTTCCTCGAGGGTCTGCAACAGATCCTGGCGCTTGGCGTCTCTTTCTTCTTCCAACAACACGCGCCGCGACACAATAACATTGCTCCTGCGACGGTTGATTTTCAACACGCGAAATTCAAATTCCTGGTTGACCAGCGCGTCCATATCCGGCACAGGCCGCAAATCCACATGCGAGCCGGGCAGAAAAGCCTCGACGCCGCCCAAATCAACAGTATAGCCGCCCTTGATGCGCTTGACGATATGTCCCTTGATCACCTTGTTCGATTCCTGGACATTCTCCAGCTGATCAAAGACCTGCATCCGCTTGGCCTTTTCGAAAGACAAAGTGATGGTGCCGTCGAGTTCGTTCTTGTGAACCACGAACACGTCGACCTCGTCGCCTTCCTTGACCGTAATATTGCCGGCCGCGTCGCGAAACTCGGCGGCGGGAATCTGGCCTTCGGATTTGAAATTCACATCGACAAGCACATTGTCCTTGTTGACGCGAACAATTTTTCCCTTGGCGATCGCGCCTTCTTCCAGATCGCCAAAATCGGGGTTGAGGTAATTTTCCAGGGCGCTTTCGAAATTTATTTCTTCGCGCTCCATTTCCTTTTCTGCCATACATGCCTCCAGATAATTTCCCGCAAAGGGATTAAGTATTTTAAAGAAAAAAAAGTATCTTGGCAAGATTATTATCAAAATAAATCCTTGACCGGGACGCTGTCGTCGCTTAAGTTTGAAGCGGGCGATTAGCCGGCTTCCGTCGCGTCCGGCGAAGCCGCGGCCCCCCGGCGAATTCCGTGAAATTCGGAAACAGTCGCGCTACGGTGACGGGATTTTCCCGAAGTCCGACCGCCGTTTTCATCATATCCCTTAACGCGTCATTGAGGATATTGTCATGCGCCGATTTTTCTTTTCCCTGTCCCTCCTTTTCGTTTTTCTTCTGGCCGCGCCCGTATGTCAGGCAAAAACCGGCGTCCTGCTGGCGGCTTTCGGCTCGTCTCTTCCGGAGGCGCGAAAGGCCTACGCCGCCATCGAAAAGGCTTACGCCCGGGCTTTTCCCGCTTCGCCCCTGGTCTGGACCTACACTTCCCAAAAGATCCGCAAAAAATTGAGAAAACAGGGCGAGGCGACATACGGCATAGCCGAAGGACTGGATAAACTGGCGGCCGAAGGCGCGGACAAGGTCATTATCCAGTCCCTGCACATGACCGCCGGAGCGGAGTTCGCGGCCTTGGCCAGGGCCGCGCTGATTTACGTCGTCCGCCATCCCGGCAAGTTCAAGGCTGTATATCTGGGGCGCCCCCTCCTGGAGTCGGACGCGGACGCCCGCGAAGTGGCCAAATCCGCCCTCGCCGATTTGAAAAACTTCCGCGAGTCCGGCGAGGCCGTCGTCTTCATGGCTCACGGCAACGATACTGGCCGGAGCGACCTGACTCTTCAGGGGGCCGGCGCCATCCTGGGACGGAACGACAATCTGGCTTTTCTCGCCGGCGTAGAAGGTTCCCTGAACATCGACGACGTCATCGAAAAATTAAAACAATTAAAAATCCGCAAGGTTTGCCTCGCTCCGCTCATGGTCGTGGCCGGCGATCACGCGGTAAACGACATGGCCGGCGATGAGGATTCCTGGGCGTCGCGATTGCGCGCCGCGGGATTTGAGGTTCGGGTCAGCCTCAAGGGTCTTGGCGAAATCCCCGCCATAGCCGATCTTTTCCTGAAGCATTCCTCCGCGGCGACCGACGATCTCGCCCTGGAGCCAATAAAACCGTAACGCGCGCCGCCGGCTTACGGGCGGTTGACAGGGGGCCCGGTTTATTTTAATTTGCGTAAGATCCTGTAAAACCTTTTTCAAAGGATTGAGCATGACTTATTCGCGGATGATAAACGAGGCCCCCGTCGTCCTGGTGGAATTTTTCGCCACCTGGTGCCCGCATTGCCAGAAGATGATGCCCATTGTCGCGCAGGTTAAGGAACTCCTGGGCGCCGGAACGCCGGTTGTCCAGCTGGACATTGACCAGAATCAGGCGACCGCGAGCGAAAACGGCGTCAGCGGCGTGCCAACTTTCATCATTTACAAGAATGGCCAGGAAGTCTGGCGGCACAGCGGCGAAATCGACGGCAACGATCTCCTCGCCAAAGTCCAGTCCTATCAATAACCGTTAATGCCGGCCCCGACGATCTTTACCCGTTTTCTGGCCGCCCTGGGCGTTCCGCATACGCGGGATTATTCGGACGGCCAGTTCGGGAGCATGACCTTCAAGTCGCTCTACGGTCTTTCTCATCTATTGACAGTCTATGGCGTTCCCAACAAGGGCCTGAAGATCGAAGCCAAGGACGAGCTCGCGAAACTTTCGCCGCCTTTTCTTGCGCAGACCAAAGGCGGCATATTCGTCATCGTCGAGGCCATCGATCCCGCCGCCGATTCCATCGAATACGATTCCCTTGGCGAAAAGGAAAAGGCGGATCTCGATAGCTTCAAAAAAGCCTGGAACGGCGTTGTCCTCCTGGCTTTCCCCGACGCCGCGTCCCGCGAACCGGATTACGCCTCCCACCGACTGACGGAAATCGTATCGTCCGCCTCCCGCTATCTTCTCTGGCTCGCGGCGATTTTTCTTTTCGGCTGGTTTTTCGTCACCCGCTATCTCTGGGAC
>CAMWPE010000006.1 GCA_947176055.1 uncultured Desulfovibrio sp. | reverse complement strand
GAAACACCCTTTTTCTATATTTTCTCTATAATTGCAACTGCCGACAGAACCTAGTCAGTCCGTCAATCCCTCCAAAGACTTCAATTGAGTTAATAACCCCGGCGACTTCATAAAACCTTATTGATTTAACTGTTTGTAATCTTGACAATATTTCAGGATTACTTAAATATACTCCAGCAAGAAAGATATGACGCAAATTTTGAACTTGCGTCAATTTTTCAGGCAGTGTTATTTTAT
Source organism: uncultured Desulfovibrio sp. (assembly GCA_947176055.1). GTDB lineage: Bacteria > Desulfobacterota > Desulfovibrionia > Desulfovibrionales > Desulfovibrionaceae > Desulfovibrio. Next base: position 25,541 of record CAMWPE010000006.1, on the reverse strand, counting down.
CCCGCTGATGAGCGCGGTTCTCTATTATTAAATTCTCTGATTTGTGTTCGATAATATCGTTGACTTGCTTATCGATAATCTCTTGAAGTTTGGCCATACCTTCGTTTTGCCCTGATTTGCGAGTATTTTACGGAGCGCGGTCGAATATCATATTAACCCTGGGCGCGCTGGGCGTTAATTTTGCCCCTCAATCAATTCGATACTGTTAAGCCCTCCTCCATTGACGAGGGCGAGCAAAACCATAGCGGGTCCTCCAGGGCGCTTTACGCCTCTTTCCCAGTCAGACACCAGATTCTTTGTTACGTTGAGGTATCTTGCGAACACAGCTTGCGAGACGTTTTCCCGCTCCCTTATCGCGCGAATTTCTTCCGGCGAAAACTCGCGCGACGCGGCGAGGCGGGATTCGTCAAATTCGCGCTAAAATTTATAGCGTTTTAAAAAGAGAACTGATTTCAGAAAAATTTCTGATCCTGACTTCCGCGTCGGGAAAGATCGCGACGATTTCAAGTTTTCCTCCCATCTCTTCAATCAGGGAACGGAAAGTCGAAATATAGAGGTCGGCGCGTTTTTCCATATCGGCTACGCCTGACTCTTTGATATTAAGAGTATTTAAAAGCTGGGACTAGGCTATCTCCCGCGCTTTGCGCAATTCGGAGAGAGCCATTTTTTTTCTTCTTCTTTAACCTGGTTTTCCGCCCATCGCTTACTTTCGGGCGATAGCGTATTATATAATTCCGAGAATTTTTTGACCATAATACCTATTCCTACGAAATCTCTTTTAAATAAATATCATAAAAGCTCGTCCGCTTTGGCAATATATTTCGCATACCAGTCCTGTGTTCCTCGCTTATTCCCGCCTATTAATAAAATTGCGACCCGGAGGGGATCAAAGGCGTCTAACGTACGGAGAGGTCGTCCTTTGCTTTGGGTTCGCAACTCCCGCGTACGCGAATGTTTGGAATCGTTTATTTGGGAAGAATAGGGAAATTTTAGAACGGGACCATATTTTTCAAGCAACTTTACGGACATGGTAAGTTGGCTCCTGTCCTGTTCATCAAGCGTATTCCGCCATGCCTTAAATTCATCGGCATATTCGACTTCCCAACCCATGAAAATAAGTATAGGCGCATTGTCGCGCATTTGCAAGATAAGCGTCTATTATACTTAAAATTTTGATTAAATAACGCTCTTTGCTTTTACGGCCTGTTTAGCTCTCGCGCAAGCGTTCTTCTATTTCATACTTTCCAGCAACGCCGCGCCATACCCCGGGTATTTCTCATTCATTACCTTAAAAGTATTGAGGATTATTTCCAGATCGCGCAGATTCAGCCCGTAGAGTTTCGTTACTATCAGATCGTTCTCGCGCCTGGTTAGGTCAGCGATCTTTGGCGTTTTTATTTTCGAGCCGTCGCCGGCGCCCCGCGAGAGGGGGAAGCGCTCCTTGTAATATTCGTTTATGACACGGATATTGTACCCCTGTTTTTCGTAGCGCTCGCGAATGAATGGCTTGGCCAGCAATTCCGCCGCGATCCGGTCTTTTCCGGCGTTGTCGGCGCTCCTGTAATTGGAACGGTATTGGGAGAAGAAGTCCGGATCGGAGAATTTCGTCTTGTCCCAAGGAGGATTGCCAATAATTATATGAAAGCCCTTATCGTCCGGCGAGGCGAAGACTTCGGGAAACTCGAGACTCCAGTTGAAAAAGCCGCGGCGCTCCCGTTTCTCCCGGATCAATTGGAGCGTCTCCTCCCAGGCTCCAGTCCGGTCGGCAAGTTCCTGGGCGCGGACTTCGTATAGCTCCAGGAGCGCCTTGCCCCGCTCTTTCTTTTCGGCCGCGCTCTTCTGGAAAGCGGCTTTCCTGGCTTTGTCCGCCGCGGCGACCGGCGATTTTATCTTGTCGGCCAGCGCCTTGTCCGTCGCGCTTCCGGCCAGCAGAATATCAGCCGCGTTCATGAGATCGAGATAATTTTTCGTCTCGTCCAGCATGGGCTTGATCTCTTTCCGGTAAATATTTTTGGACTCCGTCACGTCCGCGGCCGTGGTGTCCCGCAAGGCGTTCAATTTCCGGAATACATCCGCAAGCTGTCTGAACTTTTGGCTTATGGACCGGGCCAGCGGATTGCCCTGACCGGCGTCCAGCGCTTTCCGCGCCCGCGCCATAGGGCGCCAGGCCAACGCGTTTCCGGTCTTGAGATGATGCTCGATAAACGAGAGAGGTGTCCCAAAGACGAATGTCTCGATCCACAGGCTCAACTTCGCCAGTTCCGCGGCGAAGGGCTGAATATCGACGCCGTAAAGAGCGCGTTTTAACAGGATCCTTTTCAGGATGGCCACCTCGTCGGCCTCGATGCCCAGCTTCGCGAGACCCATTTCCTCGAGGGTCGAATTGATCCGCTGTTTCTCCTCCTCCAGGATGGATTTGAGCTTTTTGTCGGATTCGAGTCGTCCTACGGCGATTTGCGTGAGATAGCGGAGCGCCTCGACCAGCATATGACAGCTGCCGCAGGCGTTATCGAGGATCTTCAGATCGAGGACGCTTTCGTCTTCGCCCAGTTTGTCGATCGCGTCGTCTATGGCGTCCGTGACCAGGGGGCGAGGGATTGCGCCGTGTAATAGCTGGCCGACTGCTTGCGGGAATTTTTGCCGCCGGCCAGATAGACTTCGCCTTTTCTGTAAGCGACCGGTTTGCCTTCGATGACGAATTTCTTCGATCCCTCGATATTCCTGTAATCTTCCGTATCGAAATACCCGTCGATTGTCCCGTCTTTGCCCTTGTTCTTTTCTTTATACGACAAATACCATAGGTTCTCCTCCGCGATCCGGAACTCGAATTCCAGCGGGCTCTCGTAGATTCTTCCCAGCTGGATGACGGAGAGATAGGAAAAATCGCGCTTGTAGCCGGTATTTTTCTCTCTGAAGAGCAGATCGAGCAAATCCATGGCTTCGGCGTTTGTCATCATTTTCGGCCGTTCTAGTATGGGAGCAAGCTTCCGGGCGAAAAGGCCGCCGTCAAAGAGGGGGATGTCTAGATTGGGATTGCCTTCGTCCAGAGTCCGGAAAAGGAGTTGCAGACTGTTCCAGATATCAAAGCTCCCGGTATTGCCAGCGTCGACCAGCTCCCGCGCCTTCGCGTAGATCGATGCCAGCGACAGGCTATTATAACCCGGATGTTTCTCGAGAATCCTACGGTGCTTGTCTTCGAAATAGGCGATAAAAATAAGCCGGAATGTAAAATAGAGGCAGTTTTTGTACAAATCCGCGAGGACGGTTTCGTCGCGCCTGGGCAAACCTTTGAAGAGAATGGCCCCGCATTTTTCAAAGAGCGAATCCCGGCCATTCAGGCCGTAAACGGCGTCCTTCAGCTCCTCCTCGGACTGGAAGCGCCTTTTGACGCTCTCGCGGGCGACTTGTCTGACCGGAGCAACCTCTTCGCCGATTGCGATATGGCCGGCGCGACCAAAAACGCCCATAAAGATCCGCAGGGCATCCGTGTCGCGGCTGGCGACAAGTCTGTCAAAATTCGCGACCAGATAGCGCTTTTCCGAAAATATCTCCGAATTATCGATATACCAGATTTCATGGCCATTGCACAAAAAGCCGAAGGTCAGGCGCAAAGAGAGCAAATAGCCCATGAGCTGGAAATAGGGGCTGTCCGGACCTGTTTTGCCATTATCGAGGACGACGTTTTCCGCCTTGTCCTCCCAGACTGAAAATATGGTTTTCAGAGGTTTGTCGTTCAGGAGAGCCGCCTGAAAAGCGACTTTCTCCTTTTCGTCGGCGAAGAGCTGGAAATCGGGAATCTTTACGCCGCCGTGAAATTTGAATTTTTGCTGGTAAACGAAAGGCCAGCCGAGAAATTTTAAAAGCTCCGAAGCAAAGGCGAGATCGAGCCCCGCTTCCGAATCGCCCGTCGCGAGATTAATCCTTATGGCGTCAAGCCGGTCGAAAAGCGCTCCGGGATCGGCGATCTCCGGCAATGAGGATAAAATTTCATGTTCGAAAAAGTTGCGGTCATACAAATGATTATCGAATACGTCGCCATAGACCATATAACCGCTCCTTTGTCCTCTCGCGCGGGGTAATCAATCGCGCCCCAGGCCCGTGTCTCCGCGACGCTTCGGCTATTTATCCCGTAGCGGAGCCGGGATCCCGCGGCGCGTTTCTCCGCCGTACGGATGATATCGATAATGTAGAGATTCTTCGCTCTACCGTCCAGAGCCATAGCGCGACAGGCGACTGCCTCTTCGGAGTCCGGCGCGTACGGATGGCGTATTTACAGATATGGTATTCGCGGGCATACTGATTGAGGAGACGGATAACGCTTGCCAAACCATGAGGAGGTTTGATGCCAAAGAAAATTGACGGCATGCTGACCCATGCCGAAAACGCGATTCTTGTGGTGGATATGCAGAATGCCTGGGTTTTGCCGTCCTCGCCAGTGCATGTGGCCGGAGCCTATGCGACCTTGCCGGCTATCGCCAAATTCCTGGACTACGGACGGGAACGCGACTGGGCCGTGATCTATATTTACCGTATTCATCGGCCGTCGGGCATAGACGCGGAGCTTTTCCGGCGCCATTTTTTTGAGGAAGGCAAACCCATATGCGTGGCCGGAACGCCGGGGGCCGCGATTCCGGACGAGATCAAGCCGAAGCCCGGCGATATAACGGTCACCAAACAGAGATTCAGCGCTTTTTTCCAGACTGATCTCGATATCGTTCTGCGCGGGCTTGGTGTCAAAAATGTGTATGTAACCGGCACGCAGTACCCGAACTGCATCCGCGCGACCGCGGTGGATTCCATGGGTCTGGATTATATAACGACGGTCGTTACCGACTGTTGTTCCGCCGCTACGGAGCAAGTGGCCAAGGCCAATATTTACGATATCCGGAATATGGGCATTCCCTGCGTTCCCTCGACCGATATCATGAAATAATGGCCTGACGGGAAAATACGGAGGGCTGGAAACGGTCCTTCTCAGCGTTATGCCCCGCGAAGCTAATCCCGATCGTTAGGAGTTTCGCGGGGAGTTTTTAAGATTCGCTTCTCGCGGGATACGTCAGGATCGGCTCCGTTGTCTCCTGCCGATCCCCATGACGAGGGGCGATCGTCGCTACGGCTGTTCGCGGGATGCGCGCCGGATTCCAACCGCATTAATACTGTTTTACTGGTTCAGATACCTTCCGGTGACGCTTCGCTTGTTCTTCGCTATCTCCTCCGGCGTTCCTGTCGCGACGATTTCGCCGCCGGCTTCGCCCCCTCCGGGACCCATATCGATAATGTAGTCCGCGTTCGCGATGGCATCGAGATCGTGCTCGATGACGACCACTGTGCCGCCCAGGTCGAGCAGGCTCTGAAACACCCTGATCAAATTTTCCGTATCGAGTGGATGCAGCCCGATTGTAGGCTCGTCGAAAATAAAGAGTGTCTCAGACTGATCCCTGCCCATCTCGCTGGCGAGTTTTAGCCTTTGGGCTTCGCCGCCGGACAGGCTGGGCGTGGCTTCGCCCAGTGTCAGATAACCCAATCCGAGCTTGTCCAGAATCTCCAGGCGAGATCTGACGGAGGCCCATTTGCGGCAGACGGCGAGCGCCCGTTTTATATCGAAGGCCATCAGTTCCGGCAGGGAAAATTCCTCGCCGTCCGCGCCCTTTATACGGATGGCGAAGGCATCCCGGGAATAACGCGAGCCGCCGCATTCCGGACAGGCGATGTCGACGTCCGCGAGAAACTGCGCGTCCAGGCTGATGACGCCGTCGCCGTCGCAGACGGGACAGCGGAGTTTGCCGGTGTTATAGGAGAAGTCGCCGGCCTTTAGGCCGCGGGTTTTGGCGTCGGTAGATTTGGCGAAAATCTTGCGAAGCTCGTCGTGTACATTGGCGTAGGTGGCGACAGTGGAGCGGATATTAATGCCGATGGGCGCGGCGTCGATGAGCAGGATCCTGTTTATGTCGTCGGCTTTTAGCGACTTTACATGGCCGGGGAGGGCCTGGCCGTTTTCCTCGGCCTTTAGCGCCGCCGCGAGACTTTCGAGGATGAGCGTTGTCTTGCCGGAACCGGAAACGCCGGTTATCAGGGTAAGCTTTCCGGTAGGGATTCGGGCTTCGAGCGCTTTTACCGTGTGGATCGGTCCGGTTTTAATAACTATTTCGCCTCGTGCGAACATTTTAGCCGGATCGGTTTTTTCGCGGCAGCGTGTTGGCGGGGCGAAAAGGAAATGCGCGATCCGCGAGTTCCTGTTTTCGCGAATTTCTTCGGGCGTTCCTTGGGCGATGATTTCGCCGCCATGGGAACCGGCGCCGGGACCCAGCTCGATGATCCAGCCGGAGCGGCGCAAAAGCGCCGGCTCGTGATCGACCAGGATCACCGAATTGCCGTCGGCCAGCAGATCTTCCATGACTCCGGCCACGCCCTCGAGATTGAAGGGATGCAACCCTATCGAAGGCTCATCCAGAACGTACAAGGCGCCCGTCGAGCGGTTGCGGGCCGCTTTGGCCAGTTGCATTCTCTGCCGCTCGCCTGTGGAAAGCGAGGATGCGGCGCGATCAAGGGTCAGATAATCCAGGCCGAGATCCCGCAAACGACGGGCGGCGAGACGAAAGGAATCGCAAACGCTTTCGGCCAGGGGACGCATGGCCTCCGGAAGGGATTTGGGGACGTCGGCGACCCATTGGTAGAGATGAGCCAGATTCATGGCCGTAGCCGCGTCCAGACCAATGTCGCGAATTTTCGGCGCGCGAGCGGCTTCCGATAGTCGCGAGCCGTCGCAAGCCGGGCAGACGCCGCGCTTCAGGAATTTTTCGACGCGCTTCAGGCCTTTTTCGTCCTTTACTTTCGCGAGTGCGTTTTCGACCGTATAAACGGCGTTGTAATAGGTAAAATCCAGCTCGCCGGCGGTGTTGGAATTTTTGGCCTTATAGAGAATACGCTTTTTTTGGGCGGGGCCATGAAAGACGATATCCCGCTCCCGGGGCGTAAGCTCGCGGAAGGGGATATCTGTGCGGACGCCCATTTCGCGGCAGACGTCGGTCATGAGCGACCACATGAGACTGTTCCAGGGCGCGACGGCTCCCTGAGCGATGGTCAGCGATTCGTCCGGGACCAGGGTCGATTCGGCGACCGTCCAGACCGAGCCGGCTCCGCCGCACCGCTCGCAGGCGCCGGCGCTGTTGAAAGAAAGATCTTCGGCTGACGGGCCGAAAAAGCGGGTCTCGCAGACGGGGCAGACGATCTCTTTTTCCGCGGCTACATTCAGGGTAGGCTCGCAATAATGACCGTTGGGACAACGATGGCTGGCCAGGCGCGAGAACATCAGGCGCAGGCTGTTCAGGAGGCCGGTCCCGGTGCCGAATGTGCTCCGGATATCGGGAATGCCCGGTCTCTGGCGCAGGGCCAACGCCGGCGGAACGTAAAGGACTTCGTCCACATCCGGGCGTTGGGCCAGAGTCAAACGGCGGCGGGTATAGGCCGACAGGGCCTCCAGATACCGCCCCGACCCTTCGGCGTACAGGACGCCGATGGCCAGCGAGGATTTGCCGGAGCCGGACACGCCGGCTATGCCTACTACGGTATGGAGGGGTATATCGACATCGATATTTTTGAGATTATGGACGCGGGCGCCGCGGACGATGATCTTTTCAGGGATATGGGAATTTTTCATATTTAACCTGTCTAGTTCGCGTTAATCTATCCCGCAACGCGGGTTCGCGCCAGAAAGAAAAACGCGTTCGAAGGAATAAGTCGCGTTAATTTTCTGGCTAACGGTGAATTTTTACTATACAACAAAAGAGCGGAAGATTCGCGCGGCCAGGAGCGAATAACTGGGAAGAATTGGCTGGATGCCGACTTGCATTAAAATTTTTCGGACGAACGTATGACGATAAGGATGCTGGTACAGTTTTGTACGCGGAATGGGAGATGGCCTGTTGCGGTAATCCTTTCGCCGTTGGCCAGCGGATTGAATGGCCAGTCGCCAGAATGCCGCCCCAGGCAGGAGAGAGTCAAGCGGAGCGCGGCTTTAAGCTGGTCGAGCCGTACTGGCGGACGGATTAGCGATTCGAAAGGCATGAGATGTATTCGAAAGGTTTTCTTGTCCTGTCCGGAATTGTCAGGAAAATTACTGCGATATGCGTAATGTATAAAAGGGATCCCGAAAATCCCAAGGTATGGTTGCCGGACTGGGGATTTCCTGTAAAAGCAAAATCTTCCCGTTATATGGAAAAATACTACATCCTATATATGTTCCGGAAATACGGCTGTACAGCTTCGCAAATTAACCCGTTTACCCTGCTCTTACCCATCTCGACCGCCAGAATCAGTTTTGTCGCGTGAAGCCTGAAAAAGTCTTAAATCCGTTTTGTTCGCGCCTAACCGAAAGTCAGGATCGCGAAAGACACATTATCCCGCGCCGTATTTTCCCAGACGGCTTCTTTCAGCGCGTTGGCCGCGATCTCCGGCGGGTTAGCCATGCATTCCTCCATCTCCTCGAGGGAGAGGCATTCCCAGAGACCGTCGCTGCATAGCAGGAATTGATCTCCGGCCGCGACGCCGATTTCGCGGCAATAAATTTGCGGATCGGGATCGTCCGCGGCCAGAGCCGAAGTCATGAGATTCTTGCGCGGATGATAGCGAGCCTCGTCCTCGGTTATCCGGCCTGCGTCGACCAGCTCCTGGACTACGGAGTGATCATGCGTAAGCCTTTCGAGGAAGCCGGAGCGCGAGCGATAGACGCGGCAATCGCCGCAATTGAAGACCAGGCTAGCCTCCGGGTTGATCCAGATTCCGGCTATGGCCGCGCCCATGCGCGGGAAAAAAAAGGCTTCGGCATGGATTATTTTTTGAATATTCAGAAATTCCCTTTCCAGAAACAGGCAGTCTCCGCTTTTGCCGGCGACATTTTGAAGTCCGCCAAGGATGACCCGGGTCGCCATTTCGCCGCCGGCGGGACCGCCCATGCCGTCGATGACCGCGAACATGCCCGCGTCGTTCGCGAAAGTCAGCGCCAGCGGCGCCGATGTGTCAACGAATGATTCGCCGCCCAGAAAAAGGCCGTCCTGATTCGCGGATCTCGATGGTCCCTGATTCGTGTAAAAATCGACTCTCATAGTTTCGCTCGCAATACGCAGGATTGGGAAAGACCGACCTGATCGCCGTCGGTTAGAAGCGCCGGGCCGCAAATTCTCCGGCCGTTGATCCAGGTGCCATTGACGCTGCCCAGATCCTCGATTTTCCAGCCTTCGGCGGTCTGGGAGAGGCGGCAATGGCGGCGGGAGACGGTGAGGATTGGCCCCAGGTATTCGGCTCCCATATTATGGCGTCCTATAATTTCGCCGTCCCCGGCGGAGAACGCGATATTTCCCCCTGCGTCGCAAAACGAGACGCGGGAGGCCGCGCGAATTGTAGCGGCGGCGTCGGTTGCGCGAGGCTTTCCGGTCGCGTGGCCATCGCTGGGCGCTTCCCCTGGCTTTCCGGGCGGGTCATCGGCGATTGGCGCGACGTCGGCGATGAATGCCGCGCATTCCTGACACATCATTTCGGAGGCGGGATTGGAATAACCGCAGGAAGGACAGATTTTAATCAAGGCCATTATTTGATCCCAGCAGCTTTTCGGCGTCCCCAATTTTCGGAATGCCGATGAGGTAAAGATTGTCGCCGCGACTGGCTATTTGTAACTCGCCTTTGCGCGAGCGGAGCCAGCCTTCGTAGAGTTCGCGATGGCGAAAAATAAGCGCGGACTGGTTCGCGGAGCCGCGCCAGGCCGAGTCCGTAGGCTTGTCGCGCTCGAAGGAGCCGTCGATGAGACAGGCGACATAATCCTTGATCCATGGATGCGAGCGAGCGAGCTTCTCGCCGGAATAACCGCTATAGACTATGACGTCGGCATAGGACTTCGCGGCCAGGAGCGAGAGCAAGGTTTTCAACTCCTCCGCCTGTTCGAAAGGCTCGCCGCCGGAAACAGTCAAGCCAGTCGCGCCGCGGCTTAAAATATCTCCCGCCAGCTCCTCCGGCGAAAGCTCCTCGCTACAGGGCGAGATGGGCGGCTGAAAACGCGCGGCCATGCAGCCCGGGCACGCGCGGGAACAACCTTGCAACCAGAGTCCGTACCTCTGGCCCGGGCCCAGGACGAGAGTGGGGAAATATCGCAGGGCGACGCGCGTCAGATCCTCTCCAGGTTCAGACGGACGAAGTCGTCCGTCGCTTCCATATCCGTCGCGAGCCAGGGGCCCGGCGCGGCGTCCGTTTCATAAAGCGCGAGGGCGAACGGATCGGTCAGGTATTTTTCCATAAAATCCCCCCGGCTCAAGTCCGGATTTGTCCGCGACAGTTCCCAAAGCCGTCTGGATAGGTCCGGCGCGAACTCGAACTGGACATCATAACGCTCGCGGATTTTGGCTGCCATATTTTTCAGCGCGGACTCAAATTCCTGATAACCGGATCCGCCGAAGATAATATCAAATAACGGGGCGCCGTTGCCCGGCGCGAAGATGGGCGACGATCCATGAAAGATGTCGTCGTTTTCGCGGACGCGTTTAAATATCTCTTCGGGATCGTCTATCTCGAGAAATGTCTCGAGCGGTCCTCTGACCGATTCGGGAGCGGCCTCGCGCAAGGCGCGCAGTATGGATTCCAGATCGATGCCCGCGTAAGGATTCGCCCCGGAAATCTCGATATGTTCGCGACCGGAGCCGTCGGACTCCGCGAATGAGCTAATTTCGCTGCGGAGGGAAAGGAAGCGGGGATCGCCTTCGATTTTGCGATAAACTTCGCGCGCGTAATCTGTCTCGCTTCTCGTAAACACATTAGCCGCGTATTTTTCGCGGAGATCGTCTGTTTTTAGCAAACGATGACATTTAGCCCGTTCGAAAAGCGACGCGATCGCCTCGTCGTATTTGTCGTCATTAAATAAGGCCGCTATGTCCGGCGGTATGACGAAGGCGGGACCGCCGCTCTCGCGCCAGACAGTCATGGCCAACAGGGAAGGATGGCGCTGGGCGAATTTGATTCTTTCCAGGGCTGTCCGGGGAGCGCCGCCTGGTCCCCAGTAAAAGTTTTCCGAAGCGACCGTCGCGGCGAAGGCAACGCGAACGTCCTTTTTCCAGTCGGCTTCCGCGAAGGCCTCCAGCATTGGATCCAGGATCTGCGCCGGAAGGAGGGGAAAGAATTTTTTTATTTTGCCATCGGCAAAAAGGGACACGACATAAGTTCCGGCTTCGCCTCCGTCAGTAAGGCAACGAATGATAGTTTGGGCGGACAAAGGCAAGCCCGCGATGACAAAGGGCAGTTCGGGAGCATATTTCCGGATGAATTTAAAGATATAGAGATCGGGATCGTTGTCCGCTATTTCTTCGGAGATTATGGCCTCCTCGTCGAACTGGTTATTATTTTGCAACCATTTGGCGACATTGCCGCGGGCCAGCATACCTTTGCCCAGTTTATAGCTGGAATAATCGGCGGCGAAAGCGAGGGCCAGGCTCCGTAGGTCCCTATATGGCCTACCCCTGTAAACAAAAGGCCGGATTTCCGGATCAGCTGGTTGTTCGTTATATACGGGAATATCCTCGTCACCCTCGAGCCAGGCCTTGATTTGTTCCCAGCCCCAGCGTTTTTGGTCGTTTTTGGTAAGGAGACCGGCCAGGAGCGTTCTTTGATCAGCGGGCAGGGCGGCGTCGATTTCCACGCCCTGGGTAGAGAGAATGAAAGCTATGCGACTGGGACTCAAACCTTGAAAAGGATGGATGCCGAGCGCCAGCTCGTAAAAGATCATGCCGCAGGCCCACCAGTCGGCGCGGCGGGAGACGAGCTGACCCAGCATGTCTTCGGGGGCGACGTACATGGGGGTGAAACCCTTGCGATCAGTCTCCCGAACGCTGGCGTCGTCCAGAGCGGACGCCACGCCAAAATCGGACAGGACGAGATTGAGAGGATATTCGGAGCGAATCAGGATGTTGGCCGGTTTCAGATCGCGATGGACCAGGCCGCGCGCATGAAGAGCGTTTACGGCGCTCGCCAATTCGCGCGCAAATTCGCGGAAAACGAATTTTTTGCCCTCGCGAAAAGCGTCCGCGACCGAACCATTCGGTATATATTCCAGCAGCTCGTACCAGCGGCCGGAATTTTTGCTGAAACCGGTTTTAAATACTTTTACAACATGGGCCGGACAAGCCCGCGAGACGCTTTCGCAGCGCTCGAGCATTTCCCGGGACGGCTCGATGCCGGTCCGGTAAAGTTTTAAAACCCGTAACTGGGCGCCTTCGCGGACAATAAAAAGATCGGCTTCGGCGCCCCGCGCGGGTAATGTCTCCACTATCCGGAATTCCAGGCCTCCGAGTCCGCAGCCTGCCCCTCGCCGAGGCTCGATGACAGTTTGATCGCCGGGGCTCCATTGGCCCGATCCATCATCCCTGATAGTCGCGCCGCCCTCCCGTACTGTCCTGGCGGATTTATCGTCGCTCATTCCCGTTCCCCGGTTACCTTGGCGCCGCGCCTATTAAACGCGCTCCAGAGTCAGCCGCGCCAGGCCGTTTTCTTCATCCATGGCGGTCGCGCGATAGGTCCCGGGAGTCGCGCCCATATCGAACAGCGCGCGGGCGAGAGGATTGACGATGTATTTTTCCATGGCGTTGCCTATGCCGCGACCGCCCATGCCGAGATCGGCGCAGGACAGATCCCGAATGCGCGAGAGCGTCTCCGGCGCGAATTCCAGCTTGATCTTGTGGCTGTCCCAGACCTTATATACGATGTTGCCAAGCATTTTATCGAATATGGCGCCGGCGACGCCGGGCCGGATAAAATCAAAGACGACGATATTGTCGCCTATGCGGTTTAGAATCTCCGGCCTGTTGATCTGGAATTTGAAAAAGTTTTCGATGGACCCCAGGATCGATTGGCGAATCTCGCCGTATTCCATTTCAGGGGTAACAAGTCGCTCGTCGCCGTTGGGTCCGCGCCTGAACATGCCGAGATTGCTGGTAAATACGATAAGACATTCCGAGAACCACACAGTTTCGCCGCGACCGGAAGTCAGCCTGCCGTCATCCAGAATTTGCAGGAAGATGTCAAGAATTTTTGGATGGCTCTTTTCGATTTCGTCAAAGAGAATCAACGAAAAGGGCTTTTCCCGGACCGCGTTGGTAAGCTGACCGCCGCCCTCGTAGCCCACGTAGCCAGGGGGCGCGCCCAGCAGTCGCTGATCGGCGTGCTCGTGGGAAAATTCGCTCATATCGAAGCGCAGATAATTCCCGCCGGAGCCGAAGATCAATTCCGTTATCGATTTGGCCAGCTCGGTTTTGCCCACGCCTGTGGGACCGGCCAGGAAAAGGACGCCTTTGGGCTTCTGAGACAGCCGCGAAAACTGCGCTCCGGAAAGATTGAACATGCTGCGTTTCAGGGCGTCGACGCTGTGATTCACGGCGGCCGTTTGGCCAATTACGCGGGAGGAGAGCGCGGCAAAGGCGTTTTCGTAAGTCCGGCGCGAAACTTTCGCCCAGGGGTTTTCAGTCAGGCCAATTTTGTAGCGGCGGATGGCTTCGTCGATCTGTTCGAACGGGATTTTCTCCTTTCTCGCGATCTGGCTGATCGCGATAATTTCCGTAGCGAACATCCCGCCGGTCTGATCGAGAAAAAGCGCCTTTTTCTCTTCGACTCTTTCCGCCGGCAAATCCGCGTACCCGGTCATCCGTTTCGCGCAATTATCGATGACGCGCTCGCGGGCGCCGTGATCCGGCCTCGGGATGGCGAGGGTATGGGCGCGCGGGTTGTCCAGCGTGTACCAGGGCGGCAGGTCGTTTTCTTTGTCGAGTAGCCAGATCAACAGATTATGCCGGACAACTCGATCCCCCGACCCTTTCGCGACATACGGAACGCTATTTAGCATCATTCGCCAGGTCCGGTAGAAAAACTCGTTTAATTCGCTTTGCGGATGGGCTTGCGACAATCTCGAGCCAAAGGAGACCAGGACGGCGACGGGAGTTTCCTTCCGCTCGAGCAATTGACGCAAGATCTCGGCGACCCTTTGCAAAGTCGCCTGTTTCTGCTCCTCGCCGTTGATATCGAGGCCGGTAAGAGCGCGGAAACTTTCGGGCGAGCCACGCAGGATCTCGAAGCCGAAGAGGGGCTGGAAGCGCAAGATCAATTCGTAACCGTCTCGCTCCAATACGCGCTCGAGATAGATCGGCAAGGGCAGGGTGGTGCTTTCGCCGCCGATCTCTATGGGATATATGTCATGAATATTGCCCCAGAGAATAAACTGCGATTTTACGCCGTTATAACGACCGATCTCCCTGGACCAGCGCGGCTCCTCAAACTCAGTTTTCGGCATGACGCTCTCTCCGGGATTCGGCGGCGGCCAGGGACGCGTCCAGAATGGTCAGGACGGCTTCGCCTTCCTCAGGCTCCTTGCGGTACAGTTCCTTGAAATTAAAACCGGTCTCGGAGGAGAGAGCGGCTAGGAGGCGGGAGGCGTTGGCGCACCACTTTCTCTCCTGCTCCAAATCCCGCCTTTTTTGCGCTGTTGTTACGGCCGCCTTCTCCTTCTCGCTGGCTACGACGCGGACAAAACGCAGGGATAACTGACCATTGTCCGGATTGACCCGGGCCATGACGCGATAATCCTTTTCGCCTGTGTAGAAATAGATCGGTTTTCCCGGCTCGACCGCGCCTACGGGAGAATAGCCGATCTTTTTCATGTCCGCGATCAGACCGCTTTCGAGCAGGGCTCGCTGTTTGCGGAGCAGATCTTTCTCAAGGAGGGAGGCGTAAGCTCTTTGCAATTCTTCGAAGGCCTTTTCAGTCAAATCAGCGTCCGGATAACCGACGGCATCGAGAGCGCGTTTAAAATCTTTCGCGTCGTCGCCGGAGAGCGAAGCGAGAGCCTCGGCTGCCTTGCGCCCGCGCCAGAGCGCGGCGGATTTTTCGCGAATCGTGCGCCCGTACTCGAAGCGGAGATTGTCGCGAATCGCCTTTTGACGAACGCGGGGAGCGCCGTCGATATCACGCATAAAATCTTCGCAGGAACGCGCCGCCGACGGATTGATCAGGGCGAGAGCCGCGTAGAGTTCGCGACAGGCCGCGGCGGATTGTTCTTCCGTAGGCTTTGAACTCTTTAGCGCCTCGATATCGAGGACGGCCTTTTCAAGATCGAGATTATTGAGAGTTTGCTCGATGGTCCGCCGGTTTTCTTCCAGAAATTCCTCGCTCAAAACGGGCGCCTTTTTGGCCGCGGAGCGGGCCAGGCGGCCGATTTCCCGGCCCAGGGCTTCGGTCTCCCTTATCCGCTCCTTCCGCTTGCGTTTCGCCGCTTCCTCCAGCGCGCCCAGCGCGGAGGATCCCGCTTTAGCCGCGCAAAAGACAACGCCGCCCAGGGAGATCGGCGCCGCGACCGCTATCAGGGCTACTCCCGCCGCCGCTACGGCTATGGCTCCAAAGGCCGCCGCCGCGAGACCGGCCGCCGCTTCCGGCGCGAAGACCATTTCGCCGCTCATATAATTTCTCGCTATTATTTAAAAGATGATAAAAATAAATCCGCCCGTCGGCGCGAGTCCGGCTGTCAGGCTTCGTCTTATAAATATACTTTTCCCGAAGTTTATTCAATAAAAAAACGGTTTCCGACTGAAAAAGTATATAAGATTGGGCAAAACGCGAAAAAATCGCGATTTACATATTTTTAATAATCGCGAATTTTGCGCCTCACTACCTGAACTAGTTCATAAAAAATTTTTTCGCGTAAGTTTTCAATAAGCCTTTAAATCTGAAACGCCGGCGTATCGCATATGACGAAACCGCGGCTTCCGGCCGGGAGCGCGATAACGGCTATGGCAGATTGGAAATGAAATTCCCAACCTGCTATGGCGGCTTTGCAAAGCAAAGCGGAACGCGCCAGGGCGCCCGCGAAATTGCCTCAAGGCGAACTCGCTTCGCCGTTAAGAGGTAATTTCAGGCGAAATTTACTATCTGGATCGGGACAATGGCGAAAAAGTGGGACGACGACTCGACTTCCTCGGAAAAGTTGCTTTTGCTTTCCGCGACCTTGTTTTTCAATAACCGCACATTCAGTTTGAGAGAGTTAAGCTCGCCGTCTTGTCTGAACGCGTCCAAACCTACTGTCAGCCGCCTGCTGGAAAAACTGGAGCGTTGCGGAATCGGGGAGCTGATCCTCGAGGAGAAAGGCAGGGAAAATTATTGCCGTCTGGCGCGCGGTCAGGCGCCGGATCTCGCGCTGGATCCCTCCGGCGTTGCCATGCTGGCTTATGCCGGGATCATGTGTTTCATCTCCCGCCTGAAAATATCCGGACGAAGACGGCGGGAACATTGGCGCGTTTAGGCGCCGTCGCGGGACAGGAAAAATCTTTGCCCGGAGCTTCCCTCGTCAAGGGTCATGTCGATTACTCTCCATTCCAGAGAATTTTCGCCGTCCTGGAAGACGCGATAATGGCAAAGCTCGCGCGCCGGATAGTCTATCTGGCCTCGCGAAACCAGGATCCGAGGGAACATTTATTCGCGCCAGCGCGCCTGCTGGCGAGCCAGGAAACGATTTATATCGAAGGCTGGTTGCTCAATCCCGAAAATCCGCGCGAAAGAAAATACGACGATCCCTTGCGCCTGGCTTTGCAACGTTTCGAAAGTTGCGAATTGACGGATATTTCTTCGGCGAAACTGCCGCCGTTGCCGCCGAAAGCCTACGACGTCTTTGGCCTGAAGGATCGCGAGCCCTTCGAGGCGAAAATATTATTCGCGCCGGAAGCCGCGGCCTACGCGGGGGAAAGAATCTGGAGCAAGAATCAGCGGCACGAAAAGCGCGAGGACGGGAGCCTGATTCTTACGGTTATGATGGGAAATTACCGCGAGGAGCTCGCCTGCGTATTGGGATTTGGCAAGAGCGCGACTGTCCTTGAGCCGGACTGGTTCGTCAAAAGCGTCCGCATGGAGTCGCGGGAAGCGATCCGCAATTATGCCAAAGCGAGGAGCGAGGGGAGCGAAGGCGCGGCGAAAGCTTTCCTGACATTGCCCACAGTGCCCTGGAAGACTCCAATTTCGGAAAAAGACAAAGAGTCTTCGGGAGCGCGTTACGAGCAGGCCAGCGATCTAGTTTTTATCTGGCGCGACGCGCTGTTGCCGCCCTTGGCGAAGTTATATAAGCCGAAAGCCCAGGTAGCGGAGAAAATTCATAGCCTGATTGGTAAAATTGAAGACGCCTTCCAACAGATTTTGCCCGAAGAAAACGGCTGGATCTACGAATGGGATCGTCTTGGCGCATCCTTATAATATCCGGGATGGACGTCGTTAATAGTAAAAAATCTGGATGGAGCGAAGATTACGAAATCGAGCTTTTCACTGACGAAGCCTACTCCAACTGGATAAATATCGGTATAACTCAAACATACAACGAAGAGTTAGCCCAGGATCCAAAGGCGACGGCATTCTTTAAAGCCTGGGAGACAGACCTGAAAACTTTCCCCGGCATCGATCCAGCCGAAGGAATTGACCGGGATGAGTCCTATCGCGCCTGGATTATCTTCCCTGAAGATTTGGCCAACTGAACCGATGGCGCGTTCGAAGGCGACGACTTCGCTTACGCCCCCGACGAGAAGCAAGAGAAGAGCATTGTCGAATTTTGCCAAAACTGCGCCGATACCATCGCGGCCAATGAAAATCTGCTGGACGCGATAGCAATGGCCGAATAATTCATAAAAATAAAATTAGGAGTCGTCCTGTTCCAATGTTATATTTTCAATATAACGCAAGGACAGGGCGACAATAAATTCCGGAATTTAGCCTATGCCCCAACTATCCCCCGAAACTTTCTCCCAATTCCTTGCGGATTTTGTCCGGACGCGGCGCGACCGGTTTTCCGCCGCGCCTATGTCGCTTCTTCCATAAGGATTCTTAACCTGATTCACATGGTTTTCAAATCGCGAGCCAAGGATATTTAAAATCTTCCGAGGCTCGCTTTTATCAGTTTTTTGCCTGTTGCCGTCGTCAATTTTTCGCGCTAACGTTCTTGCTGTTCGTTAATTTAAAATTAAGGAGCCGGATAATGAAACAGGCTACGGTGGATCAACAGGAATGCGTGGGTTGCGGCGCTTGCGCCGAAATTGACCCCGAAGTTTTTCGCATAAACGACGACGACAAGGCGGAGGCTTACGGAAAAGTGACGGACGCCAACGAGGAATCTACCCAGGAAGCTATCGATACCTGTCCGGTATCCGCCATCTCCTGGGAAGACTGATCCCGACGTTCGGTTTACCGGTCTCAAGGAATCAGCATTCCAGCCTCTATGACCTGGGCTGGAAAACGAAAACGGAAACGCTCCGCCGCTTGGCGGAGCGTCTCTATTTTTGAAGACGGGAACGCGCGCTTTAGTCTGGCATTCTTACTTTTTCGCGCCGCAACATTTCTTGTATTTTTTGCCGCTGCCGCAGGGGCACGGATCATTCCTGCCAATTTTTGGCCCGGATTTTACCGGCAATTTCTTGAGGCTTTCTTCGGCGGTTTCGCTTCCGCCGGAGTAGGACACGTCTTCCTCTTCATGATGTTTCAATTCCGGCGGCGCGCCTTCCTCGCCGTCTTCTACTTCCGTCGGAGCGGGTTGAACGCGCACGCGCGTGAGAATACGGAAAACGCTTTCGCGAATCTGGTATAAAAGATCCTGGAACATTTCGAAGCCTTCGCGCTTATATTCCAGCTTCGGATCGCGCTGGCCAAAACCGCGCAAGCCAATGCCGTCGCGCAGCGCGTCCATATTGCGCAAATGCTCCTTCCAGCACCGATCCAGCTCCTCGAGCAGGAAATAGCGTTGAATGGGTTGATAGCTTTCGCCCGCCTCCGCTTTCAATTCCTTGAAGATATTGTCGATAAGCGCGGCGGCTTCCTCGCGTCCGGGCATGGGCGCGTCCGACGGCAGGACTCTCTCGATATTGAAGACATCCTTCAGCTTGGCCAGGGCCGCTTCCTCGGCTTCGGCGCCGCGATCGCCCGATGATTTTTCCAGCGGCTCGTAAACGCCGTCGAGTATCTCCTCGCGGAAATCGGCGATGACCGGATCCAGATCGTCTTCGGTCATCAGCTCCCGGCGCAGGGAGTAAATTACTTCGCGTTGCTGATTCATTACGTTGTCGTAATCAAGCAATGTCTTGCGGATCTCGAAGTGATGCGCTTCGACCCTTTTTTGCGCGCCCTCCACGGCGCGGGTAACCATCTTGTTTTCTATGGCTTCGCCGTCGCGCAGGCCCAGTTTTTCCATCAGGCCCTTGATGCGATCCGAGCCGAAAAGACGCATGAGGTCGTCTTCCAGGGATAGATAGAAGCGCGACGAGCCGGGGTCGCCCTGTCTGCCGGACCGGCCGCGCAACTGGTTGTCTATGCGGCGGCTTTCGTGCCGCTCCGTGCCAAGAATATGCAAGCCGCCCAGATCCGTAACACCCTCTCCTAACACAATATCCGTGCCACGACCGGCCATGTTCGTCGCTATGGTTACTTTTCCGGGTTGGCCAGCCTGAGCGACGATCTCGGCTTCGCGGGCGTGCTGTT
Source organism: uncultured Desulfovibrio sp. (assembly GCA_947176055.1). GTDB lineage: Bacteria > Desulfobacterota > Desulfovibrionia > Desulfovibrionales > Desulfovibrionaceae > Desulfovibrio. The sequence goes on along the minus strand of CAMWPE010000006.1, from coordinate 6,020 downwards.
TGGCGTTCAGGACATTATGCGGGATTCCCAACTTCTTGAGCCGGGCGGAGAGCATCTCCGAAGTTTCGATGGATATGGTGCCCACCAGCACGGGCTGACCTTTTTTATGCAATTCATCGATGGCCTGGACGATGGCGTCGTATTTTTCCTTGCGCGTCTGGTAGATCAGATCGGGATAATCCTTGCGGATCATGGGCTTGTTCGGGGGGATGCTCATTACTTCCAGATCGTAAATTTGCTGGAACTCCACGGCTTCTGTGTCCGCCGTGCCTGTCATGCCGGATAATTTATCATACAGGCGAAAATAATTTTGGAAAGTGATAGACGCCAGAGTCTGGTTTTCGGCGGCTATGGTTACGTGTTCCTTGGCTTCCAGGGCTTGATGCAGCCCGTCGGAATAGCGCCTGCCGTCCATAAGCCTGCCGGTGAATTCGTCGACGATAACCACCTTGTCGTCCTGCACGATATAATCCACGTCGCGTTTGAAGACAGTATGCGCTTTCAGGGATTGCATGACATGGTGCTGGGCCGTAATATTAACTGGATCAAATAGATTCTCGATCTTTAATTTTTTCTCGATATGGGTAACGCCCTCGTCGGTGAGCATGGCCGTTTTGGCTTTTTCATCGATGGTGTAATGCTCCGGCGAAAGACCGGCGACGATGTCGTCGACGACGCGATAAAAACCTACGGATTCTTCCGACGCGCCGGAAATAATGAGCGGCGTCCTGGCCTCATCGATAAGAATCGAGTCCACTTCGTCGACTATGGCGAAATTATGCTCCCTCTGGACGAGTTGCGAGCCGTAGAACTTCATATTGTCGCGCAGGTAATCGAAGCCGAATTCGTTGTTTGTGCCGTAGGTTATGTCGCGACCGTAGGCTTCCTTGCGCTCTTCGTCATCTAGGCCATGCGTTATAACGCCTACGGAAAGACCCAGGAAATTATAAATTTTCCCCATCCATTCGGCGTCGCGTTTGGCCAGGTAATCGTTTACCGTGACCACATGCACTCCCTTGCCTGAAAGGGCGTTTAGCACGGCGGCCAGAGTGGCTACGAGGGTCTTGCCTTCGCCTGTTTTCATCTCGGCGATTTTGCCGGAATGCAGGGCCAGGCCGCCGACCAGTTGCACATCGAAATGGCGCATTCCCAATGTACGGCGCGAAGCCTCGCGGACCAGGGCGAAAACTTCCGGCAGAATATCATCGAGCTTTTTGCCATTTTCCATGACATCCTGTTTGTATTGGGCGATTCTTTTGGGAAATTCTTCGTCCGGCAAACCCTCCATTTCGGCTTCGAGCTTATTGATTTTTTTTACAATGGGTTTGGCTTTCCGCAAAAAACGGTCGTTCTTGCTACCGAAAATTTTTCTGAATAAAAAACCTATCATCAAGGCCTCGCCTTTGGTTATTTTCGCTCCGGATTGGCGGCCGGTCGCGACGTTTTCTGTTTTGCGCCCGCGCCCGAAGACTGAAAAAATCTCTGTCGTCGCGGTTTATATAATAATTATTTCGTCGCGAATGTCATCTCGCGGAAACTGCTGGCGTCCGTTTTAAGAATTAATGATAACCTATTTGACTGATAAATCCGGCAGCGGGAAAGCCGTTCGCGTCGGGCGACGGTCAGATCGGACTCGCGCGAAGGCGCCAATAAAAAAGGACGCGAGACGCGTCCTTAAATTCGCCGGACTACTGGGTTATTTTTGGCCCGGCTTTGATGAGTTCGTACATTTTGTCGCTTATGCCCTGCAAATCGGGCTTGGCGAACTGCGCGTCCGCTCCCACGCTTTCGCATTTATGGGCCAGGGAATTGGAAATAAGCGAAGAGAACATGGCTACCGGCAATTGTTTCAGGAGATGATCTTCTTTGATGTAACGGCAGAGGGTGAGGCCGTCCAGATTGGGCATTTCGATGTCGGAGATTACGCCCTGCACGAAATTTGTGATAGGAGCGTTGGCCTCCTCGGCGCGCGCTTTATATTGTTGCAGGATTTTCCAGGCTTCCTCGCCGTCGTTGGCTTGAGTAACATCGAAGCGGCCTTCCTTTTTGAGGAGATCGGATACGAGCCTGCGGATGCTGACCGAATCGTCGGCGTGCAAAATATGATATTTCTGATCTGGGGTTATCTGGCCGATGTCGTCATTCATTTTTACGGACAGCGCCGGATTCATCGTAGCGACGATGGCTTCGGCGTCCAGCACAAAGACCACGCGGCCTTCGAGACGGACTACGGCGGTAATAGAGCCGCCGCTTATCTCCAGCAGGAGAGGGGTGGGAGCTTCCACCTGTTTCCAGCTGATACGGTGAATGCGGGTGACGCCGGACACCAGAAAAGCCGTGTGCGTCCTGTTAAATTCCGTTATGATAATTCGGGGATCTTCGCTGGAAACGCCGCCTTTGTTCAGAAATTTGCTGATGTCGATAAGCGGCACTATGCGTCCGTCGCGAAATGGAAAGGCGCCAAGCACGGAGGGATGAGGCATTTGCGGCATGGCGGTCACGGGCTGGGAACGGGAGATCTCCACAACCTTGGAGACGTTAATCCCGTAATAACCGCGATAACCGTCCGGCTCGTCAATGTAAAATTCCACAAGCTCAAGTTCGTTGGTGCCTACTTCCAGGAGGATTTGCGACTGGGACATTGGCGAACCCCGTTTTTAACAATTATGACGGCGCGACCAGGCAAGGCTTCGCGAATAATGTATAACTAAATAAGCCATTCCGCAATCTGCCCGGCTATAGCTTGGCGAAGATGAAATTGCCAACCCGCGCCGGCGTCTTCGCGAGCGGCGCAAACCTCGCGACATTATCAACCCAGGGCGAGCCGGCGTCGGGCAACGTCATGCGAAATTTGTTATAACGATCAATCAGCGGAGAACGAACGCGTCGAATTATAAAGTCTATATCGGATTTTTCCGTCAATAAATTATGGACAGGCCGTTTAAAGTCGCGGCGCGGACGCCTTGCTCTTTTTTGGACAGTATATATTATAGCAGGTTGGGAATGATAATGTCCGGCCTTCTATGACTGGTTCGCGTCGCGGGGCGCCCGCGAACCTGCATCGTCGTTAAGGGACAAGTTAAGCGCGACTTGCAATATGCAAAGGGAACTGACGGCTTGGGAAATAGTTAAGACGATTTTGCGGAATGGGAACGACCTATTTGTAGTATCAGGCGTGACAAATTTTGCCGCGGTATAATTTAGTCAAGCGCGATTAAAAATGAAATTTTTCAGAAAAGCCCTAGCCCGGGGGCTCACTCCGGCTAATACTCTTTGCTGGCTGTCCATAAAAGGCGGCGATTATCTGGGCGCGGCATGGGGAACGGCGCGTCTGCGCCTTAAGGCATCCCTGTTGGGCGTGTCCCTGGGGCGGAAGGTCCGAGCGCATGGAACAGTATCTTTGATACGCTGGCCCGGGGGCGAGATCGAGATCGGCGATAATGTGTCCATTATTTCCTCATGGCGCAGGGCTACGGCAGCGGCGCTGGCTCATCCGGCGCGGTTGCGGGTGTTCGGACCTGGGGCGAAGATCGAGATTGGTCCGGATTGCCAATTAAGCGGAACTTCCATTACGGCTCGTTCGCGGATTATCCGGCTAGGGAAAGGCGTCTTGATAGGTCCAAATTGCGTCATTGTCGATTCGGATTTCCATAGTCCCTGGCCCGCTGAGGCAAGAAGCGGGTCGCCTGGTTATGAAAACGACGCGCCGGTAAGTATAGGCGATTACGTCTGGATCGGCATGAATTCCATCATTCTCAAAGGCGCGGAGATAGGCGAAGGCGCGATTATTGGCGCGGGCAGCGTGGTAACGGGAAATATTCCAGCCTGTTCAGTCGCCTGCGGCGTTCCCGCCAGAGTCGTCAAGAGGGGCGCGCGTCCGTAATAAAAGGTTAGCGGGTTGATTTCTCTATCAAAAAATAGCGTTGGCGAATATATACGGGAATTGCTGGATGATCCGGAAATGGGGCGTCAGATCGTCCGCCATCGTCTGTTTCCGGCTGTTCCGCCCGAATACGGCGAGAATGTCCGGCCATGGTCGACGGCCATCGCTTCGTTGCTGGGCAAACGGAACATCCGTCTCTATTCGCATCAGGCGCTCGCTTCGGACTATATCCGGGCTGGGAAATCCGTAGTCGTCGCCACGCCCACGGCCAGCGGTAAGAGCCTTGTTTATAATTTGCCTGTTTTGGAGACTTTTTTAAAGGATCCGGACAGTCGCGCCCTTTATTTATTTCCGCTAAAGGCTCTGGCCCAGGATCAACTTCAGGCATTCAGGAGCTTGACAGCGGATTGGCCGGAGGCGGCCAGGCCCGCGATCGGGTTATACGACGGCGATACGCCCGATCAGCTTCGCAAAAAGATTCGAAACGAGCCCCCGGCGGTTCTGCTCTCGAATCCGGAAATGCTTCATCTCGCTTTGCTGCCCTACCATGAAAACTGGACGACTTTTCTCGCGAATCTCAATTATATAATCGTCGACGAGGCGCATACATATAGGGGATTGTTTGGCGCGCATATGGCGCATGTTTTTCGGCGTCTGAATCGCGTTTGCGCCCATTATGGCGCGTCGCCCACATATGTTTTTTGCACAGCCACGCTGGGCAATCCGCGCGAGCTGGCCGGGACGCTCATGGACGGAAAGCCGGAATTAATCGACAAATCCGGCGCCGGTCGCGGGCCTAGACATTTTCTCTTTGTGAATCCGGACGCCGCGCCTTCCACTTGCGTCATCGATCTCCTCCGGCGCGCCCTGGAAAAAAATTTACGGACAATAGTCTATTGCAAGACGCGACGAATGACCGAACTGATTAGTCTTTGGGCGGGAGCGGCGGACGGTCCCTACAAAGGCCGTATCTCCGCTTATCGGGCCGGATTTTTGCCGGAAGAGAGGCGGGAAATCGAGGCGCGCATGGCCTCCGGCGATCTCCTCGCGGTCGTCAGCACCAGCGCCCTGGAACTGGGCATTGACATCGGCGGTCTGGATTTATGTATCCTGGTAGGCTATCCCGGCACGATCATGCAAACTTTGCAAAGAGGCGGAAGGGTAGGTCGCGCTGGCAACGAATCGGCTGTCATGGTGGTGGCCGGGGAAGACGCGCTGGATCAATATTTCATGCGCAATCCAGACGACTTTTTTAGCAGACCTCCGGAAAAAGCCGTTATTAATCCCGATAACGAGATCATCGCCGCGAGACATCTGGAATGCGCCGCGACGGAATTGCCGCTTAAAGAAGGCGAGCCGGCCATTTTGACGGAGGGGGGCAAAGCCGCGCTGTCCAGTCTCCTGGCTTCGCGGCGTCTTGCCCGGGCGGCGGATGGGAGTCGTTATGTGGCGACGAGATTATACCCGCAGAGAGATATCGATTTGCGCGGAGCGGGGAGAAGTTATCATATCGAGGATGAAAACGGTCGAATCATCGGCTTCATCGATGGCTACAGGGCCTGGCAGGAAACTCATCCGGGCGCCGTCTATATCCATCGTGGCAAGCGGTATCTGATCGAGGACATCGATGACGGCAGGATGCGGATTACGGCCAAATCGGCGCGCGCGGACTGGTTTACGAATATAAGATCGCATAAAACTACCGACATTCTGGAGGAGTACGAGAGAATTTCCCTCGGCAGGTGTCCGGTGTTCCGCGGGCGACTGCGCATTACGGACTTTATCACGGGCTATGAGAAAAGGTCCGTAAGCGGACGCAGGTTATTGTCCATAACGCCGCTGGAAGCTCCGCCGCGAATTTTCGAAACGGAAGGAATCTGGATCGTTATTCCGGACGCCGTTCGCGAAAGTCTGGAAAAGAAATTTCTCCATTTCATGGGGTCCATTCACGCCCTGGAACACGCCGTAATTGGCATGCTTCCGCTGGAAGTGCTGGCGGATCGCGGCGATTTTGGCGGCATCTCCATTCCCTTGCATCCCCAGCTTGGAATGGGGGCGGTCTTCCTTTACGACAGCTTACCCGGCGGCGCCGGACTGACTCGCGCCGCTTTCGGCGATACGCGCGGGATCCTGCAAT